>NZ_JAANNX010000196.1:0-1104 GCF_013363615.1 Streptomyces sp. CAI-85
TCCGTGGCATCAAGCGCGAGGACGTCGAGCGCGGCCAGGTCATCATCAAGCCCGGTTCGGTCACCCCGCACACCGAGTTCGAGGCCCAGGCCTACATCCTGTCGAAGGACGAGGGTGGCCGTCACACCCCCTTCTTCAACAACTACCGTCCGCAGTTCTACTTCCGTACGACGGACGTGACCGGCGTCGTGACCCTCCCCGAGGGCACCGAGATGGTCATGCCGGGTGACAACACCGAGATGAAGGTGGAGCTCATCCAGCCCGTCGCCATGGAAGAGGGCCTGAAGTTCGCCATCCGCGAGGGTGGCCGCACGGTCGGCGCCGGCCAGGTCATCAAGATCAACAAGTGATCTCGCTGATCTGACTGGTTGCTCCAGCCTTGGCTGAAGCACCTTGAGAGGGCCCGTACAACCTCGGTTGTGCGGGCCCTTTCGCTGTCTTGGGCGGCAACTCCACTGCCGGAGACGTCACCCGGGCGGGGGAATGACGGGGCAAATGCGGGCGGCACATGCCGTTCTGTCCCTAGCTTTGCCGCATGGTCAGCTCATCCCATGAGGCCCTGCACCGGATCTTCCAGAAGGACCCGGGTCTCTTCGCCCGCGCCGCCAGAAACCTCGGCGTCGCCTTTCCCCCTCCTGTCTCCGCCACGGAACTCTCCACCGACCTCACGGAGACACAGCCGCTGGAACGCCGCGTGGACACGCTGCTGCGGATGGACACCGAGGACGGGAGTTTCCTCCTGGCCGTCGAGTCGCAGGGGGAGCCGGACCTGCGCAAGCCCGCGAGCTGGGCGTACTACCTCTCGTACGTGTACGCCAAGTACCGCGTTCCGCCGGTGCTTCTCGTCGTCTGTGCGGACCGGGGGACGGCCGAGTGGGCAGCCCGGCAGGTCGACATCGGCCCACGGCAGTGGCCCGCGCTCACCTTGCGTCCCCTCGTTCTGGGGCCCGACGACGTACCGGTGATCGACAGCCCGGACGAAGCCGCTCGCGACATCCCGCTCACGGTCCTGTCCGCCGCGCTGCACCGTCGTGACCCGTACGCCGATGCCATACTGAACGCGCTGGCCAGGCACTGAAGGGCCTCTCGGTCGACGTCGAGAGC
>NZ_JAANNX010000197.1:0-1103 GCF_013363615.1 Streptomyces sp. CAI-85
CTGCGGGAGCTGGTCACGGCGTCGGCGCCGATGCCGTTGCTGGTGGAGCGTGAACGGGCCCTGTACGGGGCCTGGTACGAGTTCTTCCCCCGCTCCGAGGGCACCCCCCAGACCCCCCACGGCACCTTCCGCACCGCGGCACGGCGGCTGCCCGCGATCGCCGCGATGGGCTTCGACGTCGTCTACCTCCCCCCGATCCACCCCATCGGCACCACCCACCGCAAGGGCCGCAACAACACCCTCGACGCCACGCCCGACGACGTCGGCGTGCCCTGGGCGATCGGCTCGCCGGAGGGCGGCCACGACGCGGTCCATCCGGCGCTGGGCACTCTGGAGGACTTCGCCTGGTTCGTGCAGGAGGCGGCGCGTCACGGGCTGGAGATCGCGCTGGACTTCGCGCTCCAGTGCTCCCCCGACCACCCCTGGGTGGACAAGCACCCGGAGTGGTTCCACCACCGCCCGGACGGCTCGATCGCCTACGCGGAGAACCCGCCCAAGAAGTACCAGGACATCTACCCCGTCGCCTTCGACACCGACCTGGAGGGGATCACCGCCGAGACGGTACGCGTCCTGCGGCACTGGATGTCCCACGGCGTGCGCATCTTCCGCGTCGACAACCCCCACACCAAACCCGTGCTCTTCTGGGAACGCGTCATCGGCGAGATCAACCGCACCGACCCCGACGTCATCTTCCTCGCCGAGGCCTTCACCCGCCCCGCGATGATGCGCACCCTCGCCCAGATCGGCTTCCAGCAGTCCTACACCTACTTCACCTGGCGGACCACCAAACAGGAACTGACGCAGTACCTGAGCGAATTGAGCGGTGAGAGCGCCTCCTACATGCGGCCCAACCTCTTCACCAACACCCCCGACATCCTGCACGCCTCCCTCCAGGACGGCGGCCGTGCCGCCTTCGCCCTGCGCGCGGTGCTGGCCGCCACCCTCTCCCCCACCTGGGGCATCTACAGCGGCTACGAACTCGCCGAGAACACCCCCCTGCGCCCCGGCAGCGAGGAATACCTCGACTCCGAGAAGTACCAGCTCAAACCCCGCGACTGGGACACCCCCGACACCCTCGCCCCCCTCATCACCCGCCTCAACGA
>NZ_JAANNX010000198.1:0-1097 GCF_013363615.1 Streptomyces sp. CAI-85
TCCTGGATCTACATCGGCACCCAGGGCATCCTCCAGGGCACCTACGAGACCTTCGCCGCCGTCGCCGCCAAGAAGTTCGGCGGCACCCTCGCCGGCACCATCACCCTCACCGCCGGGCTCGGCGGCATGGGCGGCGCCCAGCCCCTCGCCGTGACCATGAACGACGGCGTCGCGATCTGTATCGACTGCGACCCCCGCGCCATCGAACGCCGCATCGAGCACCGCTACCTGGACGTCAAGGCCGACTCCCTCGACCACGCCCTCCAGCTCGCCACCGAGGCCCGCGACGCCCGCCGCCCGCTCTCCATCGGCGTCCTCGGCAACGCCGCCGAGCTGGTCCCGCAGCTCCTCGCGATGGGCGCGCCCATCGACATCGTCACCGACCAGACCTCCGCCCACGACCCGCTGGCCTACCTGCCCACCGGGATCGCCTTCGAGGACATGGCCGACGCCGCCGCCAAGGACCCGGCCGGCTTCACCACCCGCGCCCGCGAGTCCATGGCCCGGCACGTCGAGGCCATGGTCGGCTTCCAGGACGCCGGCGCCGAGGTCTTCGACTACGGCAACTCCATCCGCGGCGAGGCCCAGCTCGCCGGATACGACCGGGCGTTCGCCTTCCCCGGCTTCGTCCCCGCCTACATCCGCCCGCTGTTCTCCGAGGGCAAGGGCCCCTTCCGCTGGGCCGCCCTGTCCGGCGAGGCGTCCGACATCGCCAAGACCGACAAGGCGATCCTCGACCTCTTCCCGGAGAACGAGTCCCTGCACCGCTGGATCAAGCTGGCCGGCGAACGCGTCCACTTCCAGGGCCTGCCCGCCCGCATCTGCTGGCTCGGCTACGGCGAACGCGACAAGGCAGGCGAGCGGTTCAACGACATGGTGGCCTCCGGCGAACTCGCCGCCCCGCTCGCCATCGGCCGCGACCACCTCGACTGCGGCTCCGTCGCCTCCCCCTACCGCGAGACCGAGGCCATGCTCGACGGCTCCGACGCCATCGCCGACTGGCCGCTGCTGAACGCCATGGTCAACGTCGCCTCCGGCGCCTCCTGGGTCTCCCTCCACCACGGCGGCGGCGTCGGCATGGGCCGCTCCATCCACGC
>NZ_JAANNX010000199.1:0-1082 GCF_013363615.1 Streptomyces sp. CAI-85
GAGTTCCTCACCAAGGGCGGGTACGCCGCCGAGGCCGAGGCCGCCACCATCGCCGCCGCGCTCAACCTGCCCGACCGGGTGCTCGGCCAGCCCCTGCACACCCTCTCCGGCGGTCAGCGCCGCCGCGTGGAACTCGCCCGCATCCTGTTCTCCGACGCGGACACCCTCCTGCTCGACGAGCCGACCAACCACCTGGACGCCGACTCGATCGTCTGGCTGCGCGACTACCTCAAGACCTACCGCGGCGGCTTCATCGTCATCAGCCACGACGTCGACCTGGTCGAGACGGTCGTCAACAAGGTGTTCTACCTGGACGCCAACCGCTCCCAGATCGACGTCTACAACATGGGCTGGAAGCTCTACCAGCAGCAGCGCGAGGCCGACGAGAAGCGCCGCAAGCGCGAGCGGCAGAACGCCGAGAAGAAGGCCGCCGCCCTGCACTCGCAGGCCGACAAGATGCGCGCCAAGGCCACCAAGACCGTCGCCGCGCAGAACATGGCCAAGCGCGCCGACCGGCTGCTCGCCGGCCTGGAGGCGGTCCGCGCCTCCGACAAGGTCGCCAAGCTGCGCTTCCCCGAGCCCGCGCCCTGCGGCAAGACGCCGCTGATGGCCGAGGGCCTGTCGAAGTCGTACGGCTCGCTGGAGATCTTCACCGACGTCGACCTGGCCATCGACAAGGGCTCCCGGGTCGTCATCCTGGGCCTCAACGGCGCCGGCAAGACCACCCTGCTGCGCCTGCTCGGCGGCGTGGAGCAGCCGGACACCGGTGAGGTGCGCCCCGGTCACGGCCTCAAGCTGGGCTACTACGCGCAGGAGCACGAGACGCTCGACCCGGAGCGCACCGTCCTGGAGAACATGCGCTCCGCCGCCCCCGACCTGGACCTCGTCGAGGTCCGCAAGGTGCTCGGCTCGTTCCTGTTCTCCGGCGACGACGTCGACAAGCCGGCCGGGGTGCTCTCCGGCGGCGAGAAGACCCGGCTCGCCCTGGCCACCCTGGTGGTCTCCTCGGCCAACGTGCTGCTGCTCGACGAGCCCACCAACAACCTCGACCCCGCCAGCCGCGAGGAGATCCTCGGCGCGCT
>NZ_JAANNX010000200.1:0-1076 GCF_013363615.1 Streptomyces sp. CAI-85
CGGCGCATCTGCTCGACCAGGATGGCCAGCGCCAGCTCACCGCGGCCCTGCACCTCCCAGGCGTCGGGACGCTCGGTGTCCAGCACGCGCAGGCTGACGTTACCGATCAGCTCGCGGTCCAGCCGGTCCTTGACCTGACGGGCGGTGACCTTGCGGTCCTTGACGACCGCCTTGTTGTCGGCGCCCTTGCCGGTGCCGCCGCGGCCGACCAGCGGGGAGGTGTTGGTGCCGATGACCATGGAGATGGCCGGCTCGTCGACCGTGATCAGCGGCAGCGGAATCGGGTTCTCGGTGTCCGCGAGGGTCTCGCCGATCATGATGTCCGGGATACCGGCGACGGCACAGATGTCACCGGGGCCGGCCTTCTCGGCGGGCTTGCGGGTGAGCGCCTCGGTCATCATCAGCTCGGTGATGCGGACGTTGCTGATCGAACCGTCACGCTTGATCCACGCGACGGTCTGCCCCTTGCGCAGCTCGCCCTGCTCGACCCGGAGCAGCGCGATACGGCCGAGGAAGTTGTCGGCGTCCAGGTTGGTGACGTGCGCCTGGAGCGGGGCCGACTCGTCGTAGGACGGGGCCGGGATGTGCTCCAGGATCGTGGAGAAGAACGGCTCCAGGCTGTTGGAGTCCGCGGGGACCGTGCCGTTCTCCGGCTTGGTCAGCGAGGCGATGCCGTCCCGGCCGCAGGCGTAGACGATCGGGAACTCGATCTGCTCCTCGTCCGCGTCGAGGTCCAGGAACAGGTCGTAGGTCTCGTTGACGACCTCGTCGATCCGGGAGTCGGGGCGGTCCGTCTTGTTGATGCAGAGGATGACAGGCAGCCGCTGCTGGAGCGCCTTGCGCAGCACGAAGCGGGTCTGCGGCAGCGGGCCCTCGGAGGCGTCGACGAGCAGGACGACACCGTCCACCATCGACAGACCGCGCTCGACCTCGCCGCCGAAGTCGGCGTGGCCGGGGGTGTCGATGATGTTGATCGTGATCGGTTCCCCGCCGTCCTTCGGGTGGTACTTGACCGCCGTGTTCTTGGCGAGGATCGTGATGCCCTTCTCACGCTCCAGGTCGTTCGAGTCCATCAT
>NZ_JAANNX010000201.1:0-1064 GCF_013363615.1 Streptomyces sp. CAI-85
TCGGCAAGGCCGTCGCCTTCCTCACCGACTCCGGCTTCCTCCAGCGCACCGGCGACGACAACGGCGGCACCTACCGCACCACGGCCCGCTACCAGCTCCAGGTGCGGGACATGGCGGGCAGCGCCGCCCTGGCCGAACTCCTTGAGCTGGGCGTCGTCCCGGTCACCGACGGCACCCCGACCCTGCTGCCCCCCGAGGACGGCGACGACCTCGACCTGGTCGCCGGGGCCGGACTGCCGTTCCACTCCTGAACCGCCTGCGTCGATCGCCCGACACCGCCCGCCACCGCGGCCCCCCACCTCCCGATCTGCCGAAGACCCACGAGAGTCCGCCATGTACGAGCTGTCCCGCGTCCGCCTCTACTCCATCGGGCCCGCCGGCGCGCGCTACGCCGACACCGTGCTCGACCTGCGGGGCGTCGGCGGCGTCGTGCCCGACCCCGCCCCCACCCAGGCGGAGTTCTTCGCGGAGGAGCCGGTCGGCCCGCCGCGCCGCCCCGCCCCCGCCGGCGTGCTCTTCCTGGAGAACGGCGGCGGCAAGTCCGTCCTCCTCAAGCTGATCTTCTCCGTGATGCTGCCCGGCCACCGCAACACCCTCGGCGGCGCCAGCTCGGGCGTGCTGCGCAAGTTCCTGCTCGCCGACGACTGCGGACACGTGGCCCTGGAGTGGCAGCACGTGCTGACCGGCGAGTGCGTCGTCGTCGGCAAGGTCAGCGAATGGCGCGGCCGGCAGGTGTCCAACGACCCCCGGAAGTTCGCCGAGGCGTGGTACTCCTTCCGGCCCGGACCCGGACTGAGCCTGGACAACCTGCCCGTCGCCGAGTCCACCGCCGTACGCCCGCCCGTCGAGGGCGCCTCCGGGGCGCAGGGGCGGCGCCGCACCATGAAGGGCTTCCGGGACGCCCTCACCGAGTCCGGCAAGGCGTACCCGCACCTGGAGGTGCACTGGGAGGAGATCCACGACCGGTGGATCGAGCACCTCGGCGAACTGGGCCTCGACCCCGAACTCTTCCGCTACCAGCGCGAGATGAACGCCGACGAGGGCGAGGCCGCCGGCCTCTTCGC
>NZ_JAANNX010000022.1:0-103670 GCF_013363615.1 Streptomyces sp. CAI-85
GACGCATCATGTGGAGTGCGTGGCGATTCTGGAGCCGGTGAAGAAGGACGCCTGATCTGCTCAGTCTCCATGGGGCGCGACGAAAGCGACGCACCGCACGCAACTCCGGGGACCGAACAGGTGGTTACGACGAATAGACCAACACCTGCCCGTGGTCGGGCGTCACCGGTGCACGCGGCCCGCTGCCATCACCAGGCGTACGGCGCGGAGAGCCTGGAGGTCTCGCAGGGGGTCGCCCCGGACGACGAGTAGGTCGGCGCGGTGTCCCGGGATGAGGGTTCCGGTGTCGGTGAGGCCGAGGGCCTCGGCCGTGCGCTGGGTGGCCAAGTCCACGATCTCCGGTGGTGTGCAGCCCAGATGGACGAAGAACTCCAGGCTGGAGACGAAGTCGTCGAAGACCGCACGGCTCACCCCGGCGTCCGTGCCGGTGATCAAGCTGACCCCCCGCTCCCGCATGCTGCGTAGCCCGCCGAACATCGTCTCGGCGCGCTCGGCGCCGAAGCGCTGGGCGAAGCCTCGCCAGTCGGGGCTGGCGGCCGGGCAGACGTGGATGCCCTTGGCTGCGATCTCATCGACCACGTCCTCGATCAGCCGGAAGCCGTCCTGGTCGATCCACGTGCAGTGCTCGATCGTGGTCACCCCCGCTTCGACCGCGGATCGGATGCCCTCGGTGCCGTGCGCGTGGGCCGCCACCGGGAGGCCGGCGTGGGCCGCCTCGGCCACCACGACGTGCAGCTCCTCCGCCGTGAACTGCGCGGACCAGATCGGCATCAGGTCTTCGCCTATCTGGCCGGCCGGGGATATCGCGTCCCGGTCGGCACCAGCGTCGTCCTGATGCCGCTGCGCCACCCCATGGACGCCGCGATTCAGTCCCGTTCCATCGGGCGCCTCACCGGCCACCCACGGTCCTCGGGCTCGGCGCAGCCACCCCGGACTTCGTCGCCGGCCTGCACGGCAAGCCGTACGACAGCCCGCGCGACACCTGTGTCGCCTACCTCCGGGAGGTGCGCCGACTCCTCGGCCCCGAGGACGACAACGGCGCCGTCCGGTTACCCGCTCTGCCGCACCCGGGAGTCGAGACCGGGCTCGGCGTGCTGCGCCCGACGCTCGCGCGCGCCGCCGGTCAGGTCGCGGACGCCGCGATCATCTGGATGACCCCGCACGGCTACGTCCAGGACACCCTGCTGCCCGCCATGGCCGAGGGCGCCGCCGAAGCGGGTCGTCCCGTGCCGCGCTTGATCACCGTCGTGCACGCCGCCGTCAACCGCCCGCACCGCAGTCCGTACCGGCTCGCCTACACGGCGGCCCGCGCCCACCTTGCCGGGCCCCACTACTCCGACATGCTCCGCCGCGCCGGGCTGCGCGTGCACCACAGTCACCCGGCCATCGGTGCCCGCGCCCTCGTCGATGCCGGCGTTTTCCTGTACGGGACAGCACAGGAGATCGCAGCCGGCCTGGCCGAATATGACCGTGCGGGCGTGGACGAAGTTGTCGTCAACGTCGCGGGCGTGTACTCCGATCATGGCCGGGAGGACGCCGTACGAGACCTTCAGGACATCCTGACGGCGTACCGCGAGGCGGAGAATTGACAGACGATCGGGTGCGGTGGCACGGACGGACCGCAGGGGCCGCGCGCCGCCGCACGCAGGGAGGAGAAGCACCCCGGTGCCCGACGACATCGCCCGCTGGTTGACCGAGCACGCCCGCCCCCTGGAGTCGCTGATCCCGGGTGCGCCCACCGACGACCTGGAGCCGCTGGGGGTGACGCTGCGTGGCGTCCGTGTCGTCGGTCTCGGTGAATCCACCCACGGCACCTCCGAGTTCTTCCGGCTGAAGCACCGGATCGTGGAGTTCCTGGTACGTGAGGAGGGGTTCACCACCCTGGCCATGGAGGCCAGCGAGTCCGCGGCCCGGGCCGTGGACGCGTACGTCCGGCACGGCGTCGGGGATCCCGCCCGGCTCGTCGCCCGGCTCGGCTTCTGGACCTGGCGGACCCAGGAGATGGTCGACCTCGTCGAGTGGCTCCGCTCGCACAACCGGGACCTCCCCGAGGAGCGCCGAGTCCGCTTCGCCGGCGTCGACCCGCAGCGCGGCGCCGACTCCGTCGAGGCCGTCACGGCCTTCCTGCACGCGTACGCGCCCGAACGGGAGGAGGACGCCCGCGCCCTGGAGATCCTGGTCCATGCCCGCCCCGGCTCGCGCCCCGACCCCGAACAGGCGCTCCGGCACCGCGCCAAGGAGGTCGCCCGCCACCTGGCCGCTCACGACGACGCCGACGACGACGTCGTGGAGCACGCCCGGATCCTCGTCCGCGCCGCCGATCTCGTGACCCGCTCGCTCGACCAGTCCGTGGGTGAGGAGAGTGCCTTCGCCGTCCGCGACCGGGCCATGGCAGACGCCGTCGCCCGCCTCGTGGACGACGATCCGACCGCCCGCGTCATGGTCTGGGCGCACAACGGCCACCTCGCGAAAGGCACATACGGGGACGGGGTCACCGCGCTCGGCAGCAGGCTCCGCGATCTGTACGGCGACCGCTACTACGCCCTGGCCCTGCTCTTCGGCAAGGGCTCCTTCCTCGCCCGCAGGGGCGACGACCTCCAGGCCCCTCCCGTACGGCACCGCATCGGCACGGGTACCCGGTCCATCGAGGCACGGCTCGCCGACGCCCTGAAAGGCGACTACTACATCGACCTGCGCCACACAGCCCCGTGGCTGCACACGCCACAGGCACAGCGCAGCTTCGGTGCCAACGTGCCGCGCTTCTTCTACCGGTTCAACACCGCGCCGCTCGTACCGGCGAAGGACTACGACGGCATCGCTTTCGTCGCTCGTTCGACCTGTTCCCACCTGCTGCCGCAGGCCGGGGAATGAGGGCGGACCCTGCTCACGGCCACAGCTCCAGCAGGACGTTCAGCGTCAGCTTCCACATCGGCTCGGCCCCGGTCCCGAAGGCGGCGGCGAGCGCGTACCCCACGGCGGCATCGTGGGGTTCCACGCGTTCGCCGCTGTTCGACCCCTCCCATGCGGCGCTGACCGTTCCGTCCCCGGTCGACGTGAAGACGCCGAGGAGACGGCCGTCGCGTAGCAGGCGGCTGGTGCCCAGGGAGTCCGGCACCAGCAGATACCCATGCCCCCGCGCCGTGGATTCGACCTCCACCCGATACGAACGCCGGGTCAGGAAGCCCTTCGCAGGGCGCAGGGCCTCGTCCGCGCCGTCGACGCTCAGGGTGAGGCGTCGCTGGTCACGCGTACCGATCGGCACATGACTCTCCAGCGGGGTACCGGCGATCCGCCGGATCTCGGTGCGCGGCACGCCGTCGCCGCTCACCGCCAGCGTTCCGTCCTCGTGGTCGAGCGCGATGCGGACCGCCCCGAAGAGCCGGTCGGCGGCGGGCTCGTATGTGAACGCCTCCATCGACGCGCTCTCCTCTCCTCGTCACCCCGTTGATCGTCGCCCGCCAGTCTCCGACAGTGCGCTGGAGGCGTATCCCCTTTTCGGCCACGGAGTCGGGCGAGCCGGGGAGGGCGTTGGACGGCCGGACCTCCTTCCCAGGCTGCTCAGGCGCGGACGGGTGCGCTCGTCGGGTTGCTCAGGAGTACGGCCTGGAGAATGGTCTTCTCCTGGCCCGGCAGCTCGGGTTTGCTCGACCAGAACTTCACGGCGTCGTTCAGGGCGCGGAAGAGGGTGGCGCGTTCCTCGGGGCTCTCGGAGAGCACGGCGTCGGTGTCGTCGATGGTGATGAGGACGTGCGGGGCGTTGATCCAGTGCAGGTCGGTCAGGCAGTCCCGTAGGGCGTTCCAGTTCCAGCCGAAGTGGTTCGGGAGGCGTAGTGCCTCGTGGAACTGGGTGAACACCCCGTCGGAGTCCGGCATTTCCTTGCCCCGCAGGCGGGCCGCGTAGATCAGGCCGGTGGGAGGCAGGGCGTGGGTGACGGAGAGGGTGTCGGTCGGGGCGACGACGCAGACTTCTTCCGCCCGGCGGTTCCACCAGGCGGCGTTGCTCTCCGTCACGGAATCTCCTCGATCGGTGCTCGGCGCGTGCGAAAATTCCATCGGTCGATCATCGCCGGGGAGGGGAGCCTCGAATGGTCCTGTTGTCGTCGAGCCCGAAGTGGCCGAGTTTTCCCGACTACTTCCATGACTGGGCGCTGGTCGACGTCGAGACCTCCGGGCTGCGGCCCGGGCGGGATCGGGTGCTGTCGCTGGCGGTTCTCACGCTCGACGCGCGGGGGAATCGGACGGGGGAGTTCTCCACCCTCCTCAATCCGGGCTGTGATCCCGGGCCCGTGCACATTCATGGGCTCACGCCGGCCCGTCTCGCGGGTGCGCCCACCTTCGAGGACGTCGCGCCGAGGGTGGGGGCCCTGCTCAGGGGGCGTGTCCTGGTCGCCCACAACGCGCAGTTCGACTACGACTTCCTGGCCCATGAGTTCGCGCACGTCCGTTCCTGGGTGCCGGTCAGCAGACGGCTGTGCACGCTGGCCCTCAACCGGTTGGTCGGGCCGGGGACGCCCGACCTCAAGTTGGGTACCCTCGCCGCGCATTACGGCGTGCGCCAGGAGAAGGCCCACGACGCGCAGGACGACGTACGTGTGCTGTCCGGCATCCTGCGCGGTTCGCTCGGCGCGGCCGAGCAACTGGGGCTGGCGCTGCCGCTCTTGGAGTGTCCGCCGCGTCAGGACTACAAGCCGTTCGTTCCCAAGACGCCCTGCGCGTACCGCAATCCGGGACGGCTGGTGCCCGGTGGGCCTCTGGTGCAGGGCATGAAGGTCGCCGTCACCGGGGAGACCCGGGTCTCCAGGGAGGAACTCGTCGCCCGCTCGGTGGCGGCCGGGCTCAACATGATGACCTCGGTCAGCGGTCAGACCTGCGTCGTCGTCACCAACGATCCCGGCGCCGGATCCGCCAAGCTGAATCGCGCCGTGCGCGAGGGGGTGCCGCTCGTCGACGAGCCCACCTATCTGCGGCTGTTGGAGGACGTGCGGCCCGGCCAGGCCAAAGGCACCGCTCGGCCCGTACCCGTACCCGTATCCGGATCCGTTCCCGTACCGAGCCTCCCGGCGCAGCGCGTCGCCGTGCCCCCGGCTCGTGCGGGTGGGGCCGTGCTCGCCGGGCGCAGGGTTCTGGTGCTCGGCGGCACCCATGAGGCCGCCGCGGAGGCGCGGGCTCGTGCCGTCGCTCTCGGTGCCTCGGCGGCGGTGAACCTGTCGGCCAGCGTGTCCGACGTCGTGGTGCTTCCCGGGGGTGAGACGGATCGGCGTATGACGCGCATCGCCGTGCTGGGACTGCGTGTTCACGACGCCGACTGGTTGCACGCACCCGTCCAGGAGCCTGTGGAAGGGGAGTCGGAGGCCACCGCTGCGGTTCTGGTCCGCGGTGCCGTGCTCGATCTGGCCGACACCGGTACGGCCTGGACCGTGGCCGCCACCTGGCGTCAGCAGACCGCCTGCGAGGTGGACCTCGTCGCCTTCGCGGTCGACGAGCGTGAACAGGTCCCGGGAGACGAGGACTTCGTCTTCTACGGCGCACCCGAGCACCCGGACGGCACCGTGCGGCTCGCCACGGACGGTCCGACGGAGCAGGCCGTCAGCGTCGACCTGGAGCGGCTGCCCCTGGAGATCCACCGGGTCGTCGTCGCCGCCGCGATCGACGGGGCCGCGACCTTCTCCGACGTTGGAGCCGTCGAGATCACGGCCACCTGCGGAATCGGCGCGGCGCCGGCCGCCCGGGCCACCCTCGACGCCGCCACCACCGAACGCACGATGATCCTCGCCGAGTTGTACCGCAGAGGCGAGGGCTGGCGGCTGCGGGCCGTCGGGCAGGGGTACGACCACGGTCTGGCCGACCTCGCTCGCGGTTACGGCGTCGACGTCGCCGAATGACCGGCGCCCGGGGCGTCCGCCGCGAAGTCGATGAAGTCGTGCCAGGCCGTGGGGGAGAGGGCGAGTTCGGGGCTTCGGCGGGTCTTGGAGTCGCGGACGTGGACCGCTCGTGTGCCCCGGGCCACCTCGACGCAGGCGTCGCCGTCGGAACCGCTGTAGCTGCTCTTGAACCAGGCCCGTTCGTCGGTGCTGCTCATAGCGCTCCTCGCAGTCGCGTCAGCAGGCTCCTGGAGTCGTCGGCGGTGAGAGCCTGTGAGCGCAGTCTCGCATACCGCTGGAACATGATGCTGACCTCCTTCGGGTCGGTGATCAGCATTCCGCCACGTTGTCCTTCCGCGTAGCCGAACCAGGTGTTGTCCTGGGACTCCAGGAGCATCACCGGGCCGTCAAAGCCTGCGTGGTCCGGCTGGTGACGGGGCATCACCTGCAACTCGACGTTGAACTGCGACGACCGTTCCAGGAGGCTGTCGAGCAACTCCCTTGTCACGTCCGGGCCTCCGGTGCCGCGTTCGAGCAGGGACTGCTCGATGATGAAGCTGAACGTGATCGGCGGCCTGCGGTCGAAGAGGCGGTGGCGTTCCAGTCGAGCGTTGACCTGCTCGGTCACCTGGTGCTCGTCCTTGACCGGCGGCACGCTCTCCGTCACCGCCCGCGCGTAGCGTTCGGTCTGGAGCAGGCCGGGGACGACTCGGCACTCGTAGGTCCACAGGGTCTCCGCCTGTGTCTCCAGCCGGGCCCACTGTCGGAACCAACTCGCCAGCCCCGCCTGCCGCGACAGATGCGGCGCCGCCCTGCGCAGTGCGCCGGTGTTGCCGGTCGCCTCCTCCGCGCGCTCCACGAAGTCCCGCTCCGGCATCCGGCGGCCCAGCTCCACCGAGGCCACGGTGTGCTTCGAGAAGCAGACCCGCTCGGCGAACTCCTCCCGGCTGAGGCCCGCGTGTTCCCGTAAGGCATGGACGACGGCGCCGAAGGTGCGCAAGCTGTCCGAGACCCCGGGTTCGCCGCAACTCCCTTTCCCCGCCCCGCCGTCCGTGTTGTCGTAGGCCACCGTCGGCCACCTCCCGCGCACGTGCCACACCTACCGCTTCTGACGGCCACCATCGTCACGGAAAGTGACACGTACTGTCCACCGAACGTGCGCGTACGCTGACCCTGCGTACGCGGTGCGCCGCTGTACGGGGGACGCTAGAGGTACGACGTGATCACCACCACCGAGACCAGGTCACCGGTGGCGGAGCGGCCGAGCCAGACCGGCCAGGTGCCGTCGCCTCCTGTGTAGAACGACACCAGGCTGCTCCCGGTCTTCTCGTCGACGGCGCGCGCGGAGCCTCCGCTGATGAACTCGCACGAGTCGTCGTCCTGTTGGTCGTAGTAGTGCCTGAACTTTTCGGAGAGCGGCTTCCAGGCCGCGGCGTCGGCGAAGCTGCCGATCGCTGTGTCGGTGTCGAAGCCGTAGGCGTGGCCGTCGAGGAGGAGGCGGGGGTCTTCGTCCTCGCTCAGGGCCAACTCCCAGGTGGCAGCAGGCTCGTTGCGGATCAGTAGGCGTACCGCGGGTTCCTCGGTGACCGGGAAGCGTTCCCCTTCGTATTCGCCCTCGCCGACGACCACGGCCGTCTCCAGGGCGTACTCGCCGGGGGGTATGCGCTCGGTGAGTTCGCGGGGCTGCTTGTCCTGCGGGTCCGAGACGGCCAGGCGTCCGGTCGGGATCCGGACCGTGGCGATGTGCCGCGGTTCGGCTGTCTCCATCCTGTCCCAGTCGTCCATGGGGAAGGGCGTGCCCGGTCGGAAGAGGTCGTCGACCCGCGATGTCATGCGTCCAGGCTTCGGCGGGCGCCACAGGGATGTGGGCTTCTCGGCGGCCGCGAGGGCGACCAGTGGTGTGGTGGTCCCGCCGGACCCGTCCGCCCGGACCCCGAACGTGCTCCGGTCGTGCCAGCGCCGTTCTTCCGGTACATCGGCCAGGGTGCGGGAGGCGCCGCCCTTCTCGCCGCGTTCTTCGACGATCTTCCTCGCCGTGCTGCCGGGGAAGAGTTCCAGCGTCAGCCGCGAAGCCTCGGGCGCCAGGTCCGGCTGTTCCGGTGAGGCGTACCGCCGCTCCACGTACCGACGCAGGAACAGGCGGTCGTCCTCCAGCAGACGCAGGTCGGCTTCTCGGGTTCGTCGTCCCAGATCGTCGTAGGTCCACATGCCGACGAAGTGGTCACGCCAGGCGATGAGGTGCACCTCGGTGGGGGCGGTGCGCCCGGGGATCATGTGCAGCACGACATAAGGCTCCCCGGCCCTGTCCCGTTCCAGCGCCTCCGCCCGCGTCAGCGGCCCGAAGGCGCGACGGGAGTCACCGTCCCACCCCTCGGCGTAGGAGTACGTCACGTTGCCCATGGCCTGCCCTTTCGGCCCGGTCGATCATTTCCGGGCAGAGTAGTCCCTGCCTCTGACAGTGCCTTCGGCAGTGGCGCGGGCAAGGTCAGTACCCGGGGCTCTTCGGCAGGCCGGCCGACCGGAGTGGTCTCAGAACTCGTGTGTCACCACCCAGTATTCGTACTCCTCGACCGACGCTGCGCACAGGTGACGGCCGTTCGGGGAAGTCGCCATGAATTCGGGTGAGCCTGTCACTTCGGCAATGCGGGACGGGAGGTTCTTGCCGATCGGGTCGAGTACATGGACCCAGCCGATCGTGGTGCCGCCGGATCCGGGCGGGAGGATGAGGAATCCGCCGTGCTCGTCGTAGAGCGGGGCTCGGGAGGCGTGGTGGTGCCAGGTCTCGTCCAGGGTGCTGGCGGCCTGGGGGAGGGACAGGGGGATCGTGGCGGTCGGGCGGACCTCGAATCCGTTCACGGCGTAGAGGGCGGCGGTCAGGGGCGGGGCGGTGGGGGCCGGGTCGACGCCCGTCACTTTGAGTCCGCAGCGGGCAAGGGTGTCGGCCCACTGGGGTGTCTGACGGTCCTTCATCGTTTTCTGGCCTTTCCGAGCCGTGGAGTATCCGAGCCATGGAGTATCCGGGCCGTCATCCCGATGCGTACGCCGGACGGTGGGTTGGGGAGTGCGTGGTGGGCCGTGTCGCGCCCGATGGAGGGAGGGCGTCTTTAGGTTTTTCATATGATACTTGCGCAATTGCGACTCGGGCGGATGGCCGTCGGAGGGCTCGGGGTGTTGGGGATGGTGGCTGCCGGGCTCGGTTTTCCGGCTCAGGCTGCGGTTCCCGTTTCCGGGGGGCGGGGTGCCGTCTCCGCGCAGCCCGTCGGGGTGCCGTTGGTCGACGAGACGTTCACCGGGGCCACTGCCGACGCCGGGTTCGAGGCGTTCGGGCCCGCCTGTCTCACCGGTGCGCCGCAGGCGCCCGCGCCGGGGCCCGGGACCCATCCGCTCGTCGGGTGTCCGGCCGGTGTGACCGGTCCCGTGCCGCCGGACAACGCCGCGCCGAACGGGTACCTGCGGCTCACCGACGCCTCCAACGATCAGTCCGCGGCCGTGCTTTACAACCACGCGCTGCCCGCCAACCGAGGGATGGTCACCACCTTCGAGCAGTGGCAGTACGGCGGTACGACCGACCCGCCGGCCGACGGCATCTCCTTCTTCCTCATCGACGGCGCCGCGTCGCTGACCGCGCCCGGCGCCTTCGGCGGCAGCCTCGGATACGCGCAGAAGCTGCCGAACGACGATCCGGACGCCACCTTCCTGCCGGGCGTCAACCGCGGCTACGTGGGCGTCGGCCTGGACGTGCTCGGCAACTACTTCGGGGACTGGGAGCACCGCGGCAACGGCTGCGCCGAGGGCTCCCCGGCCGGGACGCCGTTCCGGATCCCGGCGCCCGGCGCCAACATGGTGACCTTGCGCGGTCCCGGCGACGGCATCGAGGGCTACTGCTTCCTCGACGCGACGACGAGCAACTTCACGACGACCGGGCCCTGGCCCTCCACCCTCCCGGGGCAGTTGCACGGACCGACCACCGTGGTCCCGGCGGACCCGGAGGACGCCGAGGACGCGCTGGAGGTGTCGCGCCGTACCGTGACCGTCGAGATCTCCCCGGCGCCCAGCCCGGTGATCACGGTCTCGATCGACTTCCACGACGGCAACGGCGTCCAGCAGGTGCTGTCGACCCCGGCGCCCCAACCGGTGCCCGACACCTACAAGTTCGGGTTCGCCGCGTCGACCGGGCTGTTCACCGACGTCCATCTCATCCGCAACCTCACCGTCCACCCGGCGGCCGAGCTTCCCCAGCTCAACCTGGTCAAGCAGGTCTCCCAGAACCCGCCGCTGGAGACCCCGCTGACGCCGGGCACGCAGGTGCCGTACGAGTACGTGGTCACCAACAGCGGCACCGTCGAGCTGACGGACGTGACCGTGACCGACGACCGGGTCACCGGCGTCACCTGCCCGGAGCCCACGCTCGCGGTCGGCGCCACGATGACCTGCACCGGCACCTATACGGTCACGGCGGCGGACGCGACGGCCGGGTCCGTCACCAACACCGCGACCGCACAGGGGCTGGCCGGGACCACCCCGGTCGAGTCGCCGCCCGACGACGTCACCCTTCCGGTGCAGTCCGGGCCCGGCGTCCGGCTGGAGAAGTCGGCCGACGACACCCGTGTCTACGAGGTCGGTGACGAGGTGACGTACACGTACACCGTCACCAACACCGGTCCCGTGGCGCTGACGGACATCGGGATCACCGACGACCGGCTGACCGGTGTGACGTGCGCGTCGACCGGCCTCGCCCCCAACGGGCAGGCCGGGGACAGCACCACCTGCACCGGTACGTACACGGTCACCGAGGCGGACGCCGGTGCCGGTTCGGTCACCAACACCGCCACCGCGCGGGGGCAGGCCGGGGCCACCCCGGTCGTCTCGCCGCCCGACGACGTGACCGTGCTCGTCGAATCCGAACTGGGGCTGCGGCTGGAGAAGTCGGCCGACGACAGCCGGGTGTACCGGGCCGGCGACCTGGTGACGTACACCTACCGCGTCACCAACACGGGTGACGAGGCGCTGACGGGCGTCGGCGTCACCGACGATCTCGTGCCGGACGTGAGCTGTCCGGTCACGACACTGGCCCCGGGCGACAGCGTCACCTGCACCGGTACGTACACCGTCACCCGGGCGGACGCCGCGCGCGGGACGGTGATCAACGTGGCCGCCGCGCACGGGCGTTCGCGCGCCACGGAGGTGGTGTCGGAACCCGACGACGTCACCCTGCGGGCCAGGAGCGTGCCCGGGCTGCGCGTCACGAAGACGGTGGACGACTCCCGTCGCTACCACGTCGGCGACCGGGTGACGTACACGTACACCGTCACCAACACCGGCGACCGGGAGCTGACGGGCGTCGGCGTCACCGACGACCGCATCGACGACGTGACCTGCGAGGCGACGATCCTCGGCCCGGCCGGGGAGGGCGACGACAGCACCACCTGCACCGGCACCTACGTGGTCACCCGGGCCGACGCCCGGCGCGGCAGCGTCGTCAACGTCGCGGTGGCCACGGCCGAGAACGGCACCGTCCGGTCGGAGCCGGACCGGGCCCGGATCACGGTCGCGAAGAAGCAGCCGTGCCACAGCAACTACGACAAGCCGTGCAAGCCGAAGCCGAAGCCGACACACAAGCCCAAGCCGACACACAAGCCGAAGCCCAAGCCGAAGCCGTGCCGTGAGTACGGGAGTTGCCGTTCGACGTGACCTGAACACGCACGGGCACCTGTCGCCGTTCCCGGTGGCGGGTGCCCGTCCGTTTCGTCGGATGTCAGAATTCGTGCACCACCACCCAGTAGTCGTATTCTTCCACCGAGGCGGCACACAAGCGGCGGCCGTCAAGGGAAACAGCTATGAACTCGGGTGATCCCGTCACGCCCGAGATGCGTGACGGAAGGTTCTTCCCGACCGTGTCCTTTACCCGCACCCAGCCGATCCTGCTCCCGCCCGGTCCGGGTGGGAGGACGAGGAATTCGCCTTTCTCGTCGTACAGCGCGGCTTGCGAAGCATGGTGATGCCATGCCTCGTCCAGTTTGTCGGAGGCGTGGGGGGCGGAGTCGGGGATCGTCGCGACCGGCTCCACCTCGACCCCGTTCACCGCATAGATGGCGGAGTTCACGGGCGGGGCGTCAGGCGGCGCGTCCCCTGTCACCTCAAGGCCGCAGCGCTCAAGCACGTCCCGCCACTCCGGTACCCGCCGGTCGTTCATGATCCCTGGCCTCTCATCGATCCCCGCGACTCATCGATCCCCGCGACCTCATCCGCCTTCATAGAACAGGTGATGGTCGCCACCCGATTTGTTGATCTTGCCATAGCGCTCCATCGACTCCGGGTAGCCGAGGGTGCCATCGGGCCGCTGTATCCTCGAATTGTCCCA
The DNA here is from genome assembly GCF_013363615.1 of Streptomyces sp. CAI-85. NCBI lineage: Bacteria > Bacillati > Actinomycetota > Actinomycetes > Kitasatosporales > Streptomycetaceae > Streptomyces > Streptomyces sp. CAI-85. Next base: position 12,223 of record NZ_JAANNX010000022.1, read on the forward strand.
GCCGAAGTTGACAAGTTCCCGGGTGTCGTCGCCCTTCGGTTTTCCGGCATGGAAATGCGGACCCGCCGGATCGTGGGTGTGTTCCACGACGACACGAGATCCGCTGTCCGTCTCGAATTGCCGGAAATTCCCCCAGTGTGCCGGGTCGGGTGAATAGACATAACCCGGCGCATGCTTCAGATGTTTGTCTCCGGTGACCACCCATTCGGCAATGGGTTCTTCTCCGTACCGCACGCCGGCGAGGTCGAACGCAGCCTTTTCCGCATCCGCGCGGTTCGCGAACGGATTTCCCTTCTCGCCCCGCGGATACGGGGTGAGTCCCAGGGGGTCGGACCAGGTGTGGGGGTTGTGGACATAGGTGACCGGATTGGGCGCGGGGGCGAGCCCCAGGGGGTCGGGGGTGAGAAAGCGCGCGGTCTCGGGGTCGTAATGGCGGAACAGGTTGTAGTGCAGGCCGCTTTCCGGGTCGTAGTACTGGCCGGGGAAGCGGAGCGGGGTGTAGGCCGTGCTGGTTCTGCTCCAGGCGGTGGTGCCCCAGAGGGTGGCGCGGGAGCGCCAGGCGATGTCGCCGTCCGGCCCCACCAGCTCGGTGGGGGTCCCGACGAGATCGGTGGCGATGGCGAAGAAGCGCCGGTCCACCTCTTCCTGACGGGCGTCCGCCGTGAGGATGCGCTCGGTCTGCGAGAGGGGGACGCCGGCCCGGTGGTCCCAGGTGAGGGCGACCGCGTTCGGGACGTCCGGGTGGTGGACGGTCTCTTCGCAGAGGGTCATGCCGTCCCAGGCGAACCGGATCTCCTCCGCCACGCTCTCGTCGCAGTCCAGGCGCTGCTTGGCGACGCGGCGGCCCAGGGGGTCGTAGCGGTAGCGCCAACGGGTCCCGTCCGGCGTGATCACCGAGGTGAGCCGGTTCTCGGCGTCCCACTCGTAGCGCCAGGTGTCGGGCTTGCGGGACAGGCGGGTCTTCTGCCGCAGGGTGATGCGGCCGAGGGCGTCGTGTTCGAAGCGGACGGCGCCGGCTCGGGTGATCGCGGTGCCGGCGTAGGTCCGCGGGCCGGTGGCTTCGCTGCCGGGGTGGGAGGCGGGCCAGGACGCCTCGGTCAGGTTGCCGCTCGCGTCGTAGGCGTACCGCTCGGTCCAGTCCGGCGCGCGGACGGCGGTGACATGGCCGGCCGCGTCCAGTTCGAAAGTGCGGGTGCCCGACAGGAGATCGCTGACCGAGCTGAGGTAGCCGTCCTGACGGTAGGCGTACGTACGGCTGTTGAGCGTGCGGCCGCCGGAGGTCAGGTCGCTGGCCACGAGCCGCCCGGCCTCGTCCCAGGCCGAGGTGACGGTGAGGGGTGCGGCGAAGTCCGCGAAGACACGCGCCGTTTCACGGCCCGCGCCATCGTGGGTGAAGACGATCGGGGACCCACCGGCCGTCAGGCGCTCGGGCCGGCCACCGGTGTCGTACGTGTAGGTGGTGACGTGGCCGGTGGGCGTGATACGGCGGGTGACGCGGCCCAGGGCGTCGTAGGCGTAACTCATGGCGCGGCCGTCGACCAGCTCGGACTTGACCCGTCCCCGGCGGTCGTACACGTAGCGGAGTTCGCTGTCCGGCCCGGTCGCCGTCAGGAGGCGTCCGGCCCGGTCGTAGGCGTAGGTGGTCACCCGGCCGTCGATGTCCTTGCGGATCACCTGGCCGAGCGCGTCCCGCTCGAAGGACGTCACCTGGCCGACGGAGTCGGTGCGGGAGACGAGTTGTCCGGCGGCGTCGAGACGGTAGCCGAGGGTCCGGCCGTCGAAGTCGGTCTCCGAGAGCATGCGTCCGGCCGGGTCGTACGCGTAGGTCCAGTGTGAGCCCTGTGGGCCGGTGACCTGGGTGAGCCGCAGCGCGGAGTCGTACGCGAACGCGTACCGGCCGCCGTCCGGCTCCGTGCGGGCCGCCACCAGATCGAAGTGGGTGTACTCGAAGCGGGTCACCCCACCGATCGGGTCGGTGTGGGTGAGGCGGTTGCCCTCGCCGTCGTAGGTCCATGAGTCGACGGCCCCGTCCGGGGCTTCCCGGCGGACCAGGTTGGAGTCCGCGTCCCGTTCGAGGCATGTGACGCGTCCTGTGGCGTCGGTGACGCGTGTGGTGTTTCCGAGGGCGTCGCGCTCCAGACGAGTGGTGCCGCCCGCCGGGTCGACGACCTGCACGGGCCGGCCCATGGCGTCGCAGCGGACCGTGGTGACGGCTCCCAGCGCGTCGGTGACCGACGTCAGACCGCCGCGCGCGTCGTAGGAGTAGCGAGTCGTATGACCGGCCGGATCCGTGACCGCCAGGCGATTGCCGCGCTCGTCGAAGCTCTGGAGCCAGCGGCTGCCGTCCGGACCGTGCAGCTCCGTGTACCTGCCGAACGGGCCCGGTTCCATGGCGAGTCGGCTGCCGTCCGGGAGGAGCACCCCGACCATACGGTCGCTCTCGTCGTAGCTGTGCGTGGTGGTGCGGCCCAGCGGGTCGGTGCGCGCGAGGAGGTTGCCCCGGGTGTCGTAGGTGAAGCGGGTGGTGTGGCCGAGGGGGTCGGTGGTGGCCAGGACGTGGCAGCCGGGGCCTATGAGGTGGCGGGTGGTGTGGCCTTCGGCGGTGGTGAGGGTGGTGGTGCGGTGGCCGGTGTCCGGGTCGGGTTCGGTGTAGGCGAGGGTGAGTTGGACGTGGCCGGCCTCGCCGCCTTCGGCGATCACGCGGTCGTGGTCGTCGTAGACGTAGTCGTAGCGGCGGGCGTTGGAGTCGATCCAGGCGATGACGCGGTGGCGGTCGTCGTAGAGGAACGTGGTCGCGGCGCCGGAGGGTTTGGTGACGGTGGTGAGGTCGCGGTCGTCGTCGTAGGCGTACGACATCAGCGGCAGGTCGGCGTTCGTCTCGCCGGAGCCGGAGCCGGTGCCGGTCAGGGTCAGGGCCGTGACCAGGCCGTCGGCCGTGGTCAGTTTCACCTGGTGGCCCGCCGAGTGGGTCAGGGCCAGCGGCAGGCCGTCCTCGGTGCGGTCGACGGTGAGGGTGTGGCCGTTGGGTTCGGTGAGCGTGGCCAGCCAGGCCGTGCCGTCGCCGCCGGGTTCGGTCTCGGGCGGCGCGGTGAAGCGGCGGATCAGGCCGGTGTCGGGGTCGGTGATCGTGTAGTCGCCGTCGGGCTCCCGGGCCAGCAGGGTGCGGGCCGTGCCGGACTGGGGGCGGGTGGGGTCGCCGGGGACCGGGTGCGGGTAGGTGATCAGCAGGCCGTCGGGGGTGACGTGGACGACGCCGATCGCGTCGACGTGGAGACGCTCGTCCACGGTGGAGGTCCAGGCCGGGCCCAGGAAACGGCCCGCCGTGCAGCCCGACTCCGTGCGGCGGGCGAACACCAGCGGCAGGATGCCCGGGATCTCCATGTCGGTCTGGGGCAGGAACATCCGGCCCGAGGCCAGGTCGACGGGGTCCGTGCCGGCGGTGGTGCGGCCGCCGTCGGGCCGGTTGTGGGTGCCGTCGGGGACGTCGTCGACCAGACGGCGCAGCCGGGCGGCGTCGGCGGCCTCCTCCGCGATGCGCACGCCCTTGACCGCGGCGCCGCCCCCGCCGGTGGCGGCGGTCAGCGCCAGGTCGGGGATGAGCCGGCCGAAGCCCTCCGCCGGGTCCTTCATGAAGTCGCCGATCATCTGCTTGCCGGTGCCGACCGGGTCGTTCACGGCGACCACCAGACCCGCCGCCAGACTGTTCAGCGACGTCGCGTACTCGGCCGGGTGCGTGATGTTGTACGGGTCCGTGGGGTTGATCGAGCGGACGAAGTTCAGGATGCCGGCCGTGCCCTTGATGATGCCGCCGCCGACATGGTCGCCCATGATCTGCAACTCCTGCGCTCCGTCGCGCAGTTGCTCGGCGTACGACGGCTTCTTCGGAGCCAGGTCACGGGCCGCCCGTACCGCCGAACGCGCCGTCTCCGCGGCCGTGTTGCGCTGCTTGCGCGCATCGGCCAGCAGGTCCTGGGCGTCCTGCATCAGCTTCTTGCCCGGATCGGTGAACGTCGCCGCAGGGCGCGGCGGAAGCGTGGACGGGTCGCGTTTGTCCGGGGGCTGGGCGTTGTAGCGGTCGACGGCGCTGTTGAAGTCGTCGACCTTCTTGCGGTGCGCGTCGGCGGCGTTCTCGGACGCTTTGACGCCCTGCTTCCACTTGTCGATCGCCTGCTGCGCCTGCCCCTGCGCCCACGTCACCGTTCCGGCGAACGCCTCCAGCGCGGCCGCCGCCTTCTCGCACGCGTCCGCGCCCGTGAACCACTTCGGCGGCTGTGTGCTCACCGCCGTGCGCACCGCCTCGGCCGTCTCGCCCTTGAGCCGGGACGAGTCCAGACCCTTCAGGCCCTCACCGGCGCTGTCGAACGACGTCTGGAATCCCCGGAGTTTCTCCGCCGACGAACGGATCTTGTCCGCGCTGCCGTAGATCAGCTTGGTCTTGTCCTCGGTCTGTCCGAGGTCCATCTCGTCGACCTCGGCGCCCAGCCGGTTGGCGACCGAACGCGACTGCTCACGCACCCAGTCCGCGCCCGACTCCCAGCCGGCGTCGTCCAGCCGGTCGGCCGTCCAGTTGCCCGCGTCCTCGACCCGGTTGCCGACCCACTCGACGCCGTCCTCGACCGCGTCCTCGACCGAGTCGGGCGTGATGTCACTGATGAAGTCGCCGATACCCACGGTCAGTTCCCCCCGGACTCACCCTGCTGTTGTTGTGCGCGTTCCTCCGGGGACGGGCCGAAGGTGTCGTCCAGCGCCTGGTTCCACTGGTCGTCGGAGATGCCGAGCGCGTCGTTGAGAAGCTCCGACTGCTGGCCGCCCCGCCCCTCGGTCAGTACCGTGCGGCCGGTGTCCTTCCAGGTCTGCCCCATCTCCTGGCCCGCCTTGTCGAACGACTCCGCGCTCCAGTCGGGGTTCAGATAGTCCGGGGTGAAGACGTCGCCCCAGTCCTGCTGGGCGATCTCCTCCTCGGACGCGTGCGGGTTGCCGCCCATCAGCGCGTTCACGCCCACCTTCAACGAGCCCGCCACGTACTGGTCGTGCTCCCACTGCGTGCCCGCCGCGAGGCCGAGCAGGTTCGCGATCGCGCTCGCGTCCCGCACCAGCGCGCGCACCCCCCACTCCCAACGCTCGCAGAAATCCTCGAAGTCGACGGACAGTCCGTGATGCCCGGCCTCCATGCCGGTCATGGCCATCCCCGAGAAGCCCTTGCCCATCACCGAGCCGGTGGCACCGCCCAGTTCACCGAGCTGCTCGATCGTCGCGCCCACGCCCTGCGTGAACTTCGCGACGGCCTCCTTGCCCAGCCGCAGATCCTGATCGTCACCGCCCACGACCGGCCTCCTCCCGTGCCGCACCGGCGTCCACCGCGACCGCGTCCGGGACGATGCCCACCACCGGCGGGAAGAACATCGACCCGTCCTCGGTCGCGATGTCCACGGCCAGCCCGGCGGGCTCGTCCAGCGCGGGCACGATCTCGTCCACGATTCTCGCGCCCAGCAACGCGGCGTACTCCATGGGCTGTTCACCGGATCCGTGCCGCAACGCGAAACGCGCCAGCGCCGGTTCGTCGGTGAACGCGCAGATCCAGCGCACCCCGCCCGAACGCACCGACCACAGGCCGCCGTCCGCCACCGGCACCAGCAGCACCGAACGTCTCATCTCACCGACGAGGGCGCGGGGATCGTCCCCGCCCTCTCTCCGCTCGGCGATCCGCCCGGCCAGCGCTGTCCTCGCCTGCTCCACGGGCCCTCCTCGCTCGTTCGGTGACTGCCGACACTCTAGGTACGGACGCGCGGGAAGGCACGGGTGGTTCTCTTCCGGAGGTCGTTCACCCTCGACGGGACCGGACCGCCGTCCATGCCGCGCTCACGGCGGTCCGCGGCGCGGCGTCGTCGAGGTCACCGGGTTCCGCGAAGTCCGGGTCCACGGAGTAGCCCTCCCGGATCATGAACACCCGCTCGAAGAGATCACGGAGCGCCACCGGGCCCGCTCCCCGTTCGCATGGAGACCCGTCGGCCGTTCCACCAGCAGTGCGCGAACTCCGGCGCGCCGCTGGCATCGGTACGGCACCCTGCGGGGCATCGGGCGTGCGCAGCACGAGGGAAGGGCGGAGGCCCGTGCAGTCCGCGTCGGCGGGGAGCCGAGTGGTCGCGGTGGGGGAGCCGGTGAGGTCGGTGGCGAGGATGTGCGGGACACCGACCGCGCGGAAGGCGGCGGAGATGCGGTGGGCCAAGGCCCTGTCGATCCGCCGGCCTACGGGGATCGGGGCACGGCGATTCCCTTCACTTGGGCTGCTCCACGGTCCGGCGGCTCTCCGTGTCGTCGGTCGCTGCCACTCCGAGAATGAGCCTTCTCGTGCCGGCGAGCACCGCCACCAGTGCCAGGGCCGCTGCCACGCATGGGATGCGGTAACCCGCCTGGGCGGCGGACCACTCCACGGCGCGGCCGGTCAGGGCCGAGCCCAGGGCGTTGCCGGCCAGGAGGGCTGTCACGGTCAGGGCCATGCCCTCGTTGATCTGGGCCGGGGGGACCAGCCGTTGGACCAGCGTCATGCCCGTGATCATCGTGGGGGCCGTGGCCGTCCCGGCGACGAACATCAGCAGGGCGAGCGACAGGAGTCCGTCGGCGAGCAGGAGCGGGAGGATCAGTGCCGCCATCGCGGCCACGCCGATCGGGAACTGCGTGGTCGGGCGCGCCTTGACGGCGACCGCGCCGAAAGCGAGGCCGGAGATCGCCGAGCCGAGAGCCATCAGGGCGAGCACCCACCCCGACGACGAGGCGTGGCCGAGGGCCTCGGTGTAGGCGACCGTGGCCAGTTCGAGGGATCCGAAGACCGCTCCGGTGAGGAGGAAGGTCAGCATCATGAGCTGGAGTCCGTGGCTGTGGAGGGGGGAAGACATCCGGCCGGCGTGCGGTTCGTGCACCGGTGGTTCCGTCCCGCGCTGGGCCGTGAGCAGCAGGGTGCCTGTCAGGGAAAGCGCCGTCGCGCCCAGAACTCCCGCCTCCGGGAAGAGAGTTGTGCACAGGGCGACCGACAGGATCGGGCCGACGACGAATCCCACCTCGTCGAGGACCTGTTCCAGCGCGTTCGCGGTGCGCATCGCGTCGGGCTCGTCCTTGAGCAGCTCCGCCCAGCGGGCCCGGACCATGCCCCCGACATTGGGCAGCGTCGACGACACGACGGCGGTGGCGAAGAGCGTCCAGTCCGGGGCGCCGTACCGCACGCAGGCGACTTGCAGGAGCGTGACGGCCACGGAGAACACCGTGGCCGGTACGGCGATCCGGCGCTGGCCGTGGCGGTCGATCAGCCGGCTGATCCTCGGCACGATCAGCACGGCGGCGAGAAGCCCGCTCCCGGCGACCAGTCCCGCGAGCGCGTACGAGTCGCGCACGGTCGCGATCATCACCACCGTGCTGATGCCGTACATGGACAGCGGCAACCGGGCCAGGAAACCGGCCGTGGTGAACGCGAGACTCCCCCTGTGGGAGAACAGCCTGCGGTAGGAGGCGAGGAAGGGCAAAGGAGGTGACGCTCCAGGTGCGCGAAGTCGGGCGGCTCCCATGACGGCGGAGCCTGCGAGCGGATGATCGCACGGCGGACGGCGGTGACGGCGGGCATTTTCGGCGCGGTCGGTCGCGTGGGCAGCGGTTACGGTGACCCCGGTGGGTAACGGAGTCTGGAAGGGATCGGCGAGGTCATGAGTGAGGAACCCGTTCTGACGCACCGGGCCGGCCGGGTCGGTCGTATCGTCCTGAACCGGCCCCGGGCCATCAACGCCCTGAACCACGAGATGGTCCGCCGTGTCGACGCGGCGCTCGACGCGTGGGAGCGGGATCCGGCCGTGGAGACCGTCGTGATCACGGGCGCGGGGGAGCGGGGGCTGTGCGCGGGCGGTGACATCCGGGCCGTGCACGACGACGCCCGTGACGGGGACGGCGGCGCGGCGGCCGCGTTCTGGTACGACGAGTACCGGCTCGACGCCCGGATCGCCCGCTACCCCAAGCCGTACGTCGCCGTCATGGACGGGATCGTGATGGGCGGCGGGGTCGGGATCTCCGCGCACGGAAGCGTCCGGATCGTCACCGAGCGGTCCAGGATCGCGATGCCCGAGACGGGGATCGGGTTCGTCCCGGACGTCGGCGGCACCTGGCTGCTCTCCCGCGCGCCGGGCGAACTGGGCACCCACCTCGGCCTGACGGGCGCTCAGATCGGCGCGGCCGACGCCCTGTTGTGCGGGCTCGCCGACCACTTCGTACCGTCCGACGCCGTGCCGGCGCTGCTCGACGACCTCGCCGAGCACGCCGTGCCCGATGCGCTCGCCCGTCATGAACAGCCGCCCCCGCAGGGGGAGTTGGCCGGGAGGCGGGGGTGGATCGACGTCTGCTACGCGGCGGACGCGGCGGACGCGGCGGACTCGGCGGACTCGGCGGAGGAGATCCTGCGGCGGCTCCTCGCGCACGGTGATCCGGCGGCCAAGGAGGCCGCGGAGACGCTGCTCACCCGCTCGCCCACCTCGCTCAAGGTCACCCTGGCCGCGCTGCGCCGGGCCCGTCGGCTGGACACGCTGGAGCAGGTGCTCGACCAGGAGTACCGGGTCTCCGTCGCCACCCTGCGTACGGCCGACCTCGTGGAGGGCATCCGCGCCCAGGTCGTCGACAAGGACCGCCGGCCGCGCTGGACCCCGGCGACCCTCTCCGAGGTCACCGACGCCGACGTCGACCGCTTCTTCGCGCCGACGCCCGACGGGCGGGAACTCGGGCTCGCGCCCACCCCATGACGGACCGGGCGGCCGCCGCACCGAAGCGGCAGCCGCCCGGCTCACCTGGGCCTTTCGGACCGTCAGATCAGGTCGAACCGGTCCAGGTTCGACACCTTCACCCACGCGTCGACGAAGTCCTTCACGAACTTCTCCTTCGCGTCGTCGCTCGCGTACACCTCGGCCAGCGCGCGCAGTTCGGAGTTGGAGCCGAAGACCAGGTCGGCACGGGTGCCGGTCCACTTCAACTCGCCCGTGGCGGCGTCACGGCCCTCGAAGGTGTGCTGGTCGGACGAGGTGGACTTCCACGTCGTACCCAGGTCGAGCAGGTTGACGAAGAAGTCGTTCGTCAGCACGCCCGGGGTGTCGGTGAACACGCCGTGCGAGGACTGGCCGGTGTTGGCGCCGAGGACCCGCAGACCGCCGACGAGGACGGTCGTCTCGGGGGCGCTCAGCGTCAGCAGGTTCGCCTTGTCGAGCAGCAGGTACTCGGCCGGCAGCCGGGTGCCCTTGCCGAGGTAGTTGCGGAAGCCGTCCCAGGCCGGCTCCAGCGCGGCGAACGACTCGGCGTCCGTGTGCTCCTCGGTGGCGTCCACCCGGCCCGGCGTGAAGGGGACCTCCACGTCGAACCCGGCGTCCTGGGCGGCCTTCTCGACCGCGGCGGCACCGCCGAGGACGATCAGGTCGGCGAGGGAGACCTTCTTGGCGCCGGTGTTGAACTCGGCCCGGACGCCCTCCAGGACGCTCAGGACGTGACGGAGCTGGTCGGGGTCGTTGGCCTCCCAGCCGCGCTGCGGCTCAAGACGGATCCGGGCGCCGTTGGCGCCGCCGCGCTTGTCGCTGCCGCGGAAGGTGGACGCGGAAGCCCACGCGGTGGACACGAGCTGCGCGACGGTCAGGCCCGAGGCGAGGAGCTTCGCCTTGAGCGCCGTGACGTCGGCGGCGTCGATCGGCTCGCCCTCGGCCTGCGGCAGCGGGTCCTGCCACAGCAGCGTCTCCGCCGGGACCTCCGGGCCCAGGTACAGCGACTTGGGGCCCATGTCACGGTGGGTCAGCTTGTACCAGGCGCGGGCGAAGGCGTCCGCGAACTGGTCCGGGTTCTCGTAGAAGCGGCGCGAGATCTGCTCGTAGACCGGGTCGAAGCGCAGCGACAGGTCGGTGGTGAGCATGGTCGGCAGGTGCTTCTTCGACGGGTCGTGCGCGTCGGGGATGATCGCCTCGGCGTCCTTGGCGACCCACTGCTTGGCGCCGGCCGGGGACTCGGTCAGCTCGTACTCGTACTCGAACAGGTTCTTGAAGAAGCCGTTGCTCCACTGCGTGGGCGTGCTGGTCCAGGTCACCTCCAGGCCGGAGGTGATGGTGTCGCCGCCCTTGCCCGTGCCGTAGGTGCTCTTCCAGCCGAGGCCCTGCTCCTCCAGGGGCGCGGCCTCGGGGTCGTCGCCGACGTTGTCCGCCGGGCCGGCGCCGTGGGTCTTGCCGAAGGTGTGGCCACCGGCGATGAGGGCGACGGTCTCCTCGTCGTTCATCGCCATCCGGCGGAAGGTCTCACGGATGTCGCGGGCCGCCGCGATCGGGTCCGGATTGCCGTTCGGGCCCTCGGGGTTGACGTAGATGAGGCCCATCTGGACGGCGCCGAGCGGGTTCTCCAGCTCGCGGTCGCCGCTGTAGCGCCGGTCGTCGAGCCAGGTGGTCTCGGGGCCCCAGTAGACGTCCTCCTCGGCCTCCCAGACGTCGGCGCGGCCGCCGCCGAAGCCGAAGGTCTCGAAGCCCATGGTCTCCAGCGCGACATTGCCGGTGAGGACCAGCAGGTCGGCCCAGGAGAGGCTCTGGCCGTACTTCTTCTTCACCGGCCACAGCAGACGGCGGGCCTTGTCCAGGTTGGCGTTGTCCGGCCAACTGTTGAGCGGCGCGAAGCGCTGCTGGCCGGCGCCGGCGCCGCCGCGGCCGTCGCTGATCCGGTAGGTGCCCGCGCTGTGCCAGGCCATACGGATCATCAGCGGGCCGTAGTTGCCGAAGTCGGCGGGCCACCAGTCCTGCGAGGTGGTCAGCACCTCGGCGATGTCCTGTTTCACGGCCGCCAGGTCGAGGTTCCTGAACGCCTCGGCGTAGTCGAAGTCCGCGCCCAGCGGGTTCGCCACGTCCGGGTTCTTGGCGAGGATCTTCAGGTTGAGGCGCTCGGGCCACCACTGACGGTTCCCGCCGCCCTGGGTCGGGTGCGCGGCGCGCCCGTGGGCGACCGGGCAGCCCTCTGTCGCGCCGGTCGCGTCCTTCGCGTCGGTGACGATTGCGTCGTGGTTCTCGGACATGGGGGAATCCTTCCGAACAGGGGGAATCACGGTGCCGCGGTACCGGCGGCGGAGCATGCGGGGCACAGGCCCCAGTAGATGACCTCGGCCTCGTCGACCGAGAAGCCTTGACTGTCCGCCGCGGTGAGACACGGGGCATGGCCGACCGCGCAGTCGACGTCGACGACGACATCGCACGAGCGGCACACGAGGTGGTGGTGGTTGTCCCCGACGCGCCCCTCGAACCGGGCCGGGGAGCCCGGCGGTTCGATCCGGCGGACGAGTCCCGCCGCGTTCAGCGCGTGCAGTGCCTCGTACACGGCTTGCAGCGAGATGTGGCCCACGCGATCGCGCACACCGGTCGCGATCGCCTCCACGTCGAGATGGTCACCGGCGCGGACGGTTTCGAGCAGCGCGACGCGGGCGGCCGTCACCCGCAGGCCGGCACCGCGGAGCTCCTCGGCGGTGGTCGGAGTCTGGGGTGCAGTCATGGGAACAACCTACTTCCATAAACACGAAGAGTTCAAGAAAACGAGCAGTACCAGTTTTCTGTGTCACTGCTTGGGGGTATTCGGGGTGCTTTGTACCTTTATAAATGTGCTGGAGGGGGTGAGGTGCGGCGGGGATCCGCCGGGTTGCGTCGGACGAGGTCAGGCCGGGTCGGCCTCGTGCAGGCCCGGCACCAATCCCAGTACGGCGGCCCGCTGTTCGGGGCCCATCACATGGGCGAGCGCCCCGGCGGCCGTCTCGGCGAGGGCGCCGGACGCCTCCCGCAGCAGACCGCGGGCCTTCTCGGTGAGGGCGACCTCGACGCCCCGCTTGTCCCCGCAGGCCGACCGGCGCACGACCAGACCGGCGTGCTGGAGGCAGGCGACCTGGTAGGTCAGCCGGGTCTTGGGGCGGCCCAGCAGCTCCGCCACCCGGGTCATCCGCAGGCCCTCACGGGGATGCTCGGCGAGCAGGCACAGGATCAGGAACTCGTCGTGCGAGACGTCGAGCCGCTCCTTCACCACCGCCCGCAGCCGCTGTTCCACCGCGCCCGTGGCGGCCAGCAGCACCATCCAGGCGCGCAGCTCGGGTGGCAGCAGTCCGGAACCCTCGGCGGAGGGGCATTCGGGCAGGCCGACGGGGGTCTCCTCGTGGATTTCCTCGCGGATCTCCTCGGGTCGCTCCTCGGGGGCTGCCATGCCGTCGAGTCTATCTGTTGTCCAAATTTGCACGACAGGTTGTTCAGATTTGGATGAACGGCTAGCGTTGGCGTCAGCAGTCTCATCCAAATTTGGATTACCGGCGCTCTGCGCCCAGCGCACCGATGTGAGGGATCACCATGACCGTCGCCGTGGAAACCGGAACCTGGCAGCTCGACGCGAGCGCCTCCGCCGTCGCTCTCAAGCACCGGACGATGTGGGGCCTGGTCGCCGTCAAGGGCGCCTTCGCCTCGGTCGCCGGCGGGGGAGAGGTCGGGCCCGACGGGTCCGCCACCGGCACCCTGACCCTGGACGTGACCTCCCTCGACACGAAGAACGCCAAGCGGGACACGCATCTGCGCAGCGCCGACTTCTTCGACGCCGAGCACCACCCCGAGATCACCTACGTCGTCCGGACCGCCACGCTCGACGGCGTCGACACGGTCCGGGTGACCGGTCAACTGACCGTGCGCGGCATCAGCCGCCCGCACACCCTCACCGCGCGCGTCGAGCGGGCGGACGGCGACGCGGTCACGCTGGCCGCCGAATTCACCGTGGACCGCGACGAGTTCGGGCTCGGCTGGAACCAGCTCGGCATGATGCGCGGACTGACCACGGTCACGGCCACCCTGCGCTTCGTCCGCGCGGCGGGATGACGTCAAGAACGTCCGATTAGGACGGGTCCTCTGTCGCGGTCCGTGTCGTTGTTGGGCCGAACGGGTGACTTGGCGTAAGAATTGGCCCGTGCATGCATGGAGTGCGAGTCAATTCGGGGGGATCCGGTGAGCCGATACGACGTCACCGACGAACAGTGGGAGGGGCTCGCCCAGGTCGTGCCGCTGCGGGGCCGGGACGCGTGGCCGTCGGCGGTGAACCACCGTTCGCTCCCCGACGCGGACACGGAGACCCGGCGCCGGTTCGTCGTCCTGCGGATCAACATCTTCGCGGACGCCCGTGAGGTCGCCGAGACCCTGATGGCCGGCATCCCGGTCCTCCTGGACCTCACCGGCGCGGAGACCGAGGTCGCCAAGCGCGTCCTCGACTTCTCGACCGGCGTGGTCTTCGGTCTGGCGAGCGGGATGCACCGGGTGGACCGCAATGTGTTCCTGCTGACGCCGCCGGGCACCGAGGTGAGCGGGATCATGGAGGGGGCCGGGGTCTGAGCGGGTGAGTGCCGGGGGGTGAGCGGGGCGGCGGCCGGTGTCCCGGCGTTCCGGTGTCCCGGCGTTCCGGTGTCCCGACGTCCCGGCGTCGCCCGATCGTAGGAAGCTCGCCCGGCGGAACGGTTCGTCACGCACGCGGAGTCCTACGGTCCGGATATGTCCGTTCCGCCGCCCCTTTCCCCCGCCGCTCCTTCACCGGATGCGGCCTGTGCCGCCTCCGCCACCGATGTGCCGCCCGCGGAGAGACCGCCACGGGTGCCGGTCCAGGGATCGCAGGCCGCGGTGCACCCCGACCCCGGGCCCGACCCCGCCCCCGGCCGGCCCGTCCGGCCCTGTCTCACCGAGCTGCGGCTCTCCGCCTTCGCCGGGCACCGGCAGGCCGCGTTCCCGCTGGGCGCGGTGACGGTGTTCGCCGGGCGCAGCGGCAGCGGCAAGACCACCGCGCTGCGGGCCCACGAGGCACTGGCCCTGCTCGGCGGCGGCGCGCCGCTCGCGGAGGTCTTCCCCGACCCCGTCGCCTGCGTGCCGGAGCGGGCCCGCCCCGACGCCCAGCGCAGGCGCGGCTTCCGGATCGGCTGCACCGCCGACGGCCCCGCCGGGCCGGTCCGGCTCGACATCGCCGTACAGGCGGAGCCCGAACTGCGCGTCGTGGGCGAACGGCTGAGCGCGGGCGGCGTCGTCCTGCTGGAGACCGCCCTGCGCGACCCGGGGCGCCGTACCGTGCAGGCGGCCTGGCACACCGCCGGATCCGCGCCCGTCACCCGCGCCCCGCTCCCCGACGACCGGCTCGGCACCGCCCTGCTGCCGCTGCGCGTCGCCGGCAAGACCGACGGCCAGCGCCGGGTGCTCGCCGCCGCCGAACAGATGGTCGTCGCGCTGCGCTCGGTCTTCGCCTGCGACCCCCAGCCGGACTGGATGGGCACCCCCGTGCCCACCGGTTCCGGGCGGCTGCTCGGCGGCTGCGACAACCTCGCCGACGTGCTCTGGCGCACCCGCGAGGAGTGCGTACGGCGGCACGCCCAGCTCGTGGGCGCCCTCGCCGCGGGCTGCGCCCGGCCCGTCACGGACCTGCTCGCCGAACCGCTCGGCGACGGCACCGTCCGCGCCCTGCTCGACCGCGGCGACGGCACCCGCACCGAGCTGGCCCGGCTCGGCTACGGCGAACTGCGGTACGTCGCCTACGCCCTGGTGCTGCTCACCGGTCCCGGCGTCCTCGACCTGGACACCGCGGGCGAGGTGCCGTCCGCGATGCAGTCGCTCACCCTCCTCGCCGACAACCTCGACCGGGGCCTCGACGTCCGGCAGCGCGCCGAACTGCTGCGGCTCGCGGTGCGGATGGCCGAGCGCGGGCACATCCGCTGCACCGCCGCGGTCAGCGACGCCTCCTGGGCCGTGCGGACGTCCGGCGTCACGGTGGTACACCTGGGTCCGTGACCGAACACCTCGACGTGGCGAAACTCCAGCGCCGGCTGGCCGACTTCGCGGCCGCGCGGAACTGGCAGCCGTACCACACCCCCAAGAACCTCGTCGCCGCGCTCAGCGTGGAGGCGTCCGAACTGGTCGAGATCTTCCAGTGGCTGACGCCGGAGGAGTCGGCGCGCGTCATGGACGACCCGGAGACCGCGCACCGGGTGACCGACGAGGTCGCCGACGTCCTCGCCTATCTGCTGCAACTGTGCGAGGTGCTCGGCGTCGATCCGCTGGCCGCCCTCGACGCGAAGATCGACCGCAACGAGCTGCGGTTCCCGGCGCCGTAGGCGGGGGCGAACGGGCCGGCAAACGGGGAGTGGCGCGGTCCGTTTTCACTCTCCGGAGTCGTTCACCGGCCCGAAACCGATTTGTTGTCCACAGATTTCCGCCTTCCTCTGGCTTTTCGCCCCACTCACCCTCACTCTGGGTAGTGGACGCTCCCTGTGGGTCAGGGAGTTCGGACGGACGGACGGATGGACGGGGGCGGCGCATGGACGCGGTGCGGCTCATCCTGACGAGCAGGCGTGCGCTGGCGGACAGCGGCGGCGGCCGGGCGATCCTCGCCGAGGTGTGGCAGGCACAGGCCCTGTCCCAGGCGATAGGCAGCCGGCTCGCCGTCTCGGGCCCGCCCGAACTGCGCGGCGAGGCCCTCGGCCTGACCGAACTGGCGGGCCGGGGCTGCGGGGTGCTGGAGGCGCCGGACCTCGATCCCGGGGATCTGCGCGCCGCCCAGCTCACCGACCTGGACGACGCCCGCCGGGCCCTGCTCGACCTCGGTGTTCTGCTCGCCGACATCGGCATCGCCCTGGTCGGCGTGGCGAGCGCGGCGGCCGACGAGGCCACGTACTGGCAGTGCATGGAAGCCATCGACGCGGCGGACGAGTCCCGCGACCGCGTCCTGGAGATGCTGCGCAAACTGGCGGCCCGGGAGGAACGCGAGGAGCGGGAGGGGGTGCTGCCCGAGCGGTGAAAGGCGGCACGGGCGGTGCGGGTGAGGGGCCGGCGTGAGCGGTGCGGCGTGAAGGGTGGGCGGTGCCGGTGAGAGGGACGCGGCCCGGGGATGCAGGATGGAGGGATGGACCTCCGTATCTTCACCGAGCCCCAGCAGGGCGCCGACTACGAGACCCTCCTCACCGTCGCCAAGGCCACCGAGGACCTTGGGTTCGACGCGTTCTTCCGCTCCGACCACTACCTCAAGATGGGCGACGCCGACGGGCTTCCCGGACCCACGGACGCCTGGATCACCCTCGCCGGGCTCGCCCGGGAGACCAGCCGGATCCGCCTCGGCACGCTGATGACCGCCGCCACCTTCCGGCTGCCCGGCGTCCTCGCCATCCAGGTCGCCCAGGTGGACCGGATGTCCGGCGGCCGCGTCGAACTCGGCCTGGGCGCGGGCTGGTTCGCACAGGAGCACGAGGCGTACGGCATCCCGTTCCCGGAGGAGAAGTTCGGCCGCCTGGAGGAGCAACTGGAGATCGTCACCGGTCTGTGGGCCACCGAGGTCGGCAAGACCTACGACTTCGACGGCACGTACTACCAGCTCAAGGACTCGCCCGCGCTGCCCAAGCCCGCGCAGGGCAGGGTGCCCGTGCTGATCGGCGGCCACGGCGCGCGCCGTACGCCCCGGCTGGCCGGCCGGTACGCCGACGAGTTCAACATGCCGTTCTCCTCCGTCGAGGACACGGCCGCCCAGTTCGGCCGGGTCCGGGACGCCGTCGCGGAGGCGGGCCGCCCGGCCGACGCCCTCACCTACTCCAACGCGCTCGTCGTCTGCGTCGGCAGGGACGACCAGGAGGTCGCCCGCCGCGCCGCCGCGATCGGCCGCGAGGTCGACGAGCTGAGGACCAACGGGCTCGCGGGCACCCCGGCCGAGGTCGTCGAGAAGATCGGCCGCTACGCCGAGGTCGGCTCCACGCGCCTCTACCTCCAGGTCCTCGACCTGAGCGACCTGGACCATCTGGAGCTGATCTCGGACAAGGTGCAGTCGCAGCTCCCGTAAGTGATGGTCGCGGTCATGCCTGTCGGTCGGGGGCCGGCCGCCGCAGTTCGTCGGCCGCCTCGCGTACCGCCGGCAGCAGCGCCGCCACCGGCGGGCTGTTCCGCGCGCCCTCCCGCACCACGAGAGTGATGTGGCGGACCGGGTCGATGCCCTTCAGGGAAACCCGGACGACGGGGTGGCCGGGGCGGTCGGGCACCAGGTCGGGGGCGAGGGCGACACCCCAGCCCAGGGAGACCAGACCGAACACGGCCTGCATGTCCCCGATGTCGGAGACGACGTCGGGGACGAACCCGGCGTCCGCGCACAGATGCAGGGCCAGCCGCCCCAGCCGGGAGGCCCGGTCCAGCAGCCACGGCCGGTCCGCGAACTCGACTAGGTCACGCGGTCCTTCGCCTTCGGCCAGGGGATGTCCGGGCGGTACGGCGAGCCGGATGCGGTCGCTGATCACCGCCTCCTCGTACAGCCCCGGCACCCGGGCCTCGGGCACCTGCGGATAGCCGGCGGCCAGCACCGCGTCCAGCCGTCCGAGCCGCACCGACCTCCGGCCCTCGTCGGCGGCGACGCCGTGCAGGGTGATCCGCAGATCCGGGTGGCACGCGCGGAGCCGGGTGAGCGCCGGCACCAGCAGCGCCGGGCCGTCGTGCAACGGCACCCCCACCCGCAGTTCGCCGGTCACCCTGCCGTCCCGCGCCAGCAACCGCGCCTCGGCCGCTTCGAGTTCCGCGAGCACGCGTTCGGCACTCGCCACCAACAGGCGTCCGGCGGCGGTGAGTCCGGCCCGTCTGCCGCCCCGGTCGAGCAACGCCGTACCCGTCTCGGCCTCCAGGGCCGAAAGCTGCTGGGAGACGGCGGAGCGCGTGTAGTTGAGCGCCTCCGCTGCCGCCGCGATCGATCCGCGCGCCCCGACCTCGCGCAGCAGCATCAGCTTCCGTACGTCCAGCACCGTCACTCCCGCCCCGGCGACCGTCACTCCCGCTTACGTGTCCGGTCACCAAGTATCACGCCGGATTACGGGACGGCGGCCCGGACGGCCCCTTCAATGGAGATCCGGCCCCTCCCAGGACAAGGATCACCTCCATGCCCACCCTCCTCCACCTCGACTCCAGCCCCCGGCGGGACTCGGTCTCCCGGCGGCTCTCCGCCGAGTTCGCGGACGCCTGGCGCAAGGCCCACCCCGACGGCACGTACGTCCACCGCGACCTCGCCGCCGAGCCTGTGCCGCACGTGGACCACGCCCAGATCGAGGTGATGCACCGGCTGGAGACCGAGGGCACCCGTGATCTCGCGGCGGCCCGCGACGCGGCGAAGTCGGCCGAGGAGAAGGAGAGTTGGACGATCACCTGGCCGCTGGTCGAGGAACTCCTCGCGGCCGACGTCATCCTGCTCGGTGTGCCGATGTACAACTTCTCGGTGCCGTCGACCTTCAAGGCGTGGTTCGACCGTGTCCTGATCGCACCCCTGATCGCCGATCCGGCCACCGGTGAAGGCCCCTTGTCGGGCAAGCGAGTTGTGGTGGCCTCCGCCCGCGGCGGCGCCTACGGCCCCGGCACGCCCCGCGAGGACTGCGACCACCAGGAGCCGTATCTGAAGGCGGCCCTGGGGATGGTCGGCCTCGCCGCCGATCTGACCTTCCTGCACGCCGAGTTCACCAAGTCGGAGCATGTGCCCCGGCTCGCCGGGTTCAAGGACACGGCGGCCGCGTCGTACCGGACGGCCCTCGACGGCGCCCGCGCCCACGGCGAGGCGTGACCGGGAGAGAAGCCCGACCGAACGATACGAGACCGTGGGGCCGGAAACCGTACGCAAGCGGCCAAATGTGCATCTGGTCATCGGTGCGGACCGTGGCTAGCCTCCCCGAAATGAGCAGTCGTCCAGCACCGGTCGAGGAACCAGAGGAACCCCTCGACGAGCCCTTCCTCCTGGGCCGCACGGTCCTCGTCGTCGGCGCGAGCGGCGGCATCGGGGAGGGGATCACCCGCGCGCTCCTCGAACTGGGCGCGACCGTGGTGGCGGCCGGCCGCAGCGAGGCCCGGCTGAACCGCCTCGCCGACTACACCCACGGCATCGGACCCGGCGTCCTGCATCCGCACGCCGTCGATCTCTCCGACCCCGACAGCGCCGCCGTACGGACCCGACTCGCCGACCGGCACGGGAAGTTCGACGGCGCCGTCCTCACCATCGGCAACTGGGGGCCGCCGGAGCCGACACCGCTCCTCGACGTGTCCGACGCGGTCTGGGACGCCATGATCGCCGACAACCTCACCAGCCACTTCCGCGCCCTGCGGGTCGTCACCCCGCTGCTCCCCGTCGACGGCGCACTCGTCCATCTCACCGGCCTCAGCGCGGAGATCGCCTTCCCGGGGGCCGCCCTCGTCGGCGCGACCAACGCGGCCAAGAAGTCCCTGCTGCGCACCCTGACCGCCGAACTCGACGGCGCGGGGCCGCGGATCTACGAACTCGTCATCGGCCGTATCCGCACCCGCCCCCGGGCCGCCCTGGGCGTCGACAGCCCGGCCTGGCTCAGCGGCGCGGACCTCGGCCGGCACGCCGCCGAACTGATCGCCCACCGGGGGCCGTGGACCGCCGAGCCGCTCCAGTACCTGCTGGACCGGGCGTCGGGGGTGCTCACCGCTCTGCCGCAGTGAGCGGTGCCGTCGCGGTGAGCGACGCCGTTCGCAGTGAGTGGTGTCGCCTTCGGTGAGCTGTGACGCGGCTGTGACCGGAACTGTGGCTTCCGTCACAGCCGGGGTGCTACGGCCCTGATGAGGTGGCCTGATGCGCAGATCCGCCTCGTTCCTCCCGGCCCTGGCCGCCGTCCTCCTGCTCACCACGGCGTGCGGGACGGAGCACCCCGGGACCGGCGCCGGCGCCGGTGCGTCCGCCACGGCGCCCGGTATCCCCGTCACCGACCCGCCGGTGGACGGGGTCAGGATCACCGCCCTGAACCTCCCCACCGCCTCGCCGTCCGCCGAGCCGTCCGACGGCCCGTCCGGCATCGGATCCGTGCACGCCGACCGCCTCCCCAGGCCCGGTGACTCGGGCCGGCCCGACGAGATCCCCGCCGGCACCGAGAACTTCGTCGACTCCGGCATCTCCGCCGCCTACGAGGTCACCAACGACGGCCAGGAGACCCTGACCTACACCGTGCTCTTCACCTTCACCACGAGCACCGGCGAGGTGATGGGCAACCAGCGCGAGACCGTGCGCGCGGTCGCGCCCGGCCGGACCGTACGCGGCACGGTCCTGCTCGGCAGGGTGCCCCCGGGGATGCCCGAGGTGCGGAAGGTGAAGGTCTCCGAGGTCACCACGGTCCCCGCGGACGAGGCACCGGCCGAGACCGGCACCTGCCCGGCCTCCGGGATCCGCGTCACGGCCGACGACGGCGACGCCGCCATGGGCCTGCGCGTCGTGGGCCTGCGCCTGGAGAACTGCGGGACCCGTGACTACAGCCTCGACGGCTACCCCGGGCTCACCCTGCTCGACGAGGACCTCGAACCGGTCGACGGGATCGACGTCGTCCACGGCGGCGCCGGCGTCGCCCTGGTGACCGGCTTCGACGACCCGCCCCGGCCCGTCACCCTCAAGCCCGGCGAGTACGCCACCTCCGGCCTGATGTGGCGCAACACCACCGGCGGCGGCACCGCGGTCAACGTGCCCCATGTCCGTGTCCACGCCAAGCCCGGCGCCGCCCCCGTGATCGTCACACCCCGGCTGGACCTCGGGACCACCGGGAAACTGGGGGTCAGCGCCTGGAAGCGGGGCGAGTGAGCGGTCCGCCGGCGGCGGTCCGGCGGTGCGAAAATATTCCTGGGTGTCCCGGGGGTGTTCTCGGTACGTTGGAGACCGGCGAACAGCGCGTCACCAGCGCTTTCGCACCTTTCCGAGACCGTATTCGAGGCAACCACCGTGTTCCTGACGATCACCACCACCGGCACCCCTGAACGCCCCGCCACCGATCTGGGCTTCCTGCTGCACAAGCATCCCGGCAAGTCGCAGGCGTTCTCCACCTCCTACGGCACGGCGCACGTCCTCTACCCCGAGGCGGACGACCGGCGCTGCACGGCGGCGCTGCTGCTGGAGGTGGACGCCGTGGCGCTGGTCCGGCGCGGCAAGGGCAAGGGCCGGGGCGGTGCGCCCGACGCGGCACTCGCCCAGTACGTCAACGACCGCCCCTACGCGGCCTCCTCGCTGCTCGCCGTGGCGCTGAGCGGCGTCTTCTCCAGCGCGATGCGGGGCGTCTGCACCGCGCGGCCCGAACTCCCGGCGCAGGCACGGCCGTTGCGCATCGAGGTGCCGGCGCTTCCGGCCCGGGGCGGTACCGCGCTCGTGCACCGGCTCTTCGAGCCGCTCGGCTGGACGACGACCGTCGAACCGGTGGCCCTGGACGCCGAGTTCCCGGAGTGGGGCGACTCGCGGTACGTACGTCTCGTGCTGGAGTCCGACCGGCTGACCGTCGCCGAGGCGCTGCGGCACCTGTATGTGCTGCTGCCGGTCCTGGACGACGCCAAGCACTACTGGGTCGCCCCCGACGAGGTCGACAAGCTGCTGCGGGCCGGCGAGGGCTGGCTGCCCGAGCACCCGGAGCAGAAGCTGATCACCAGCCGGTACCTCTCCCGCCGCTGGTCGCTGACCCGCGAGGCCATGGAGCGGCTGGAGCTGGTGCGGCTCGCCGAGACCGACGACAGCGAGGTCGAGGCCATCGACAACGCCGTCGAGGACGACGGCGACGCTCCGGCAGAGGCCGTGATCCAGACGGAGGGCGAGGCCCGCCCGGCCCCCCTCGCCGTGCAGCGCCGGGACGCGATCCTCGCCGCGCTGCGGGCGGCCGGCGCCGCCCGGGTGCTCGACCTCGGCTGCGGACAGGGCCAGTTGGTGCAGGCGCTGCTCAAGGACGTCCGGTTCACCGAGATCGTCGGCGTCGACGTGTCGATGCGCGCGCTCACCATCGCCTCCCGACGGCTCAAGCTGGACCGGATGGGGGAGCGGCAGGCCGCGCGGGTCCGGCTCGTGCAGGGATCGCTCGCCTACACCGACACCCGGCTCAAGGGCTATGACGCGGCCGTGCTCAGCGAGGTGATCGAACACCTCGACCTGCCGCGGCTGCCCGCCCTGGAGTACGCGGTGTTCGGCTCCGCCCGCCCGCGCACCGTCCTGGTGACCACCCCGAACGTCGAGTACAACGTCCGCTGGGAGAGTCTCCCGGCCGGGCACGTCCGGCACGGCGACCACCGGTTCGAGTGGACGCGCGAGGAGTTCCGCTCCTGGGCCGCCGCCGTCGCCGAACGGCACGGCTACACCGTCGAGTTCGTCCCCGTCGGTCCCGACGACCCCGAGGTCGGACCGCCCACCCAGATGGCCGTGTTCACGCTCGGCACCCCGCAGGAGAAGGAGGCGAAGGCCGCATGACCGAGACGTCCGCAACCCCGCGACAGGGACGCGCCCTGCCCGTCACCGACCTCTCCCTCGTGGTGCTGATCGGCGCGTCCGGCTCGGGCAAGTCCACCTTCGCGCGACGGCACTTCAAGCCCACCGAGGTCATCTCCTCCGACTTCTGCCGGGGCCTGGTCTCCGACGACGAGAACGACCAGAGCGCCACCCGGGACGCCTTCGACGTCCTGCACTACATCGCGGGCAAGCGGCTCGCGGCAGGCCGACGGACCGTCGTGGACGCCACCAGCGTGCAGTCGGACGCCCGCCGCAAGCTCGTCGAGCTGGCGAGGGAGCACGACGTGCTGCCCATCGCCATCGTCCTGGACGTCCCCGAGGAGGTGTGCGCCGAGCGCAACGCGGCCCGCACCGACCGCGCCGACATGCCGCGCCGGGTCATCCAGCGCCACATCCGTGAACTCCGGCGCTCCCTGCGGCATCTGGAGCGCGAGGGCTTCCGCAAGGTGCATGTGCTGCGGGGCGTGGCGGACGTCGACGGCGCCACCGTCGTCACCGAGAAGCGCTTCAACGACCTGACCCACCTCACCGGCCCCTTCGACATCATCGGCGACATCCACGGCTGCTCCGCCGAACTGGAGGCGCTGCTCGGCAAGTTGGGCTACGCCGACGGCGTCCACCCGGAGGGACGGCAGGCCGTCTTCGTCGGCGACCTCGTGGACCGGGGCCCGGACAGTCCGGCCGTGCTGCGCCGGGTGATGGCGATGGTGAAGTCCGGCGACGCGCTGTGCGTGCCCGGCAACCACGAGAACAAGTACGGCCGTCACCTCAAGGGACGCAAGGTCCAGCACACCCACGGACTCGCCGAGACCGTCGAGCAGATGGCGGGCGAGAGCGAGGAGTTCCGCACCGAGGTACGGGAGTTCATCGACTCGCTGGTCAGCCACTACGTCCTCGACGGCGGCCGGCTGGTGGTCTGTCACGCGGGTCTGCCGGAGAAGTACCACGGCCGCACCTCGGGCCGGGTCCGCTCGCACGCGCTGTACGGCGAGACCACCGGTGAGACCGACGAGTTCGGGCTGCCGGTGCGCTACCCGTGGGCGGAGGACTACCGGGGCCGGGCGGCCGTGGTCTACGGCCACACGCCCGTCCCGGAGGCCACCTGGCTGAACAACACCATCTGCCTGGACACCGGTGCCGTCTTCGGCGGCAAGCTGACCGCGCTGCGCTGGCCGGAACGCGAACTGGTCGACGTACCGGCGGAACGGGTCTGGTACGAGCCGGCGAAGCCGTTGCGCTCCGAGGCGCCCGGCGGGCAGGACGGACGGCCGCTGGACCTGGCGGACGTGCACGGCCGCAGGATCGTGGAGACCCGGTACGCCGGACAGACCCGGATCGCGGTGCGCGAGGAGAACGCTGCGGCGGCCCTGGAGGTCATGAGCCGTTTCGCGGTCGACCCGCGGCTGCTGCCGTACCTCCCGCCGACCATGGCGCCGACGCCGACCAGCCGGGTCGACGGCTATCTGGAGCACCCGGCGGAGGCGTTCGCGCAGTACGCCGGGGACGGGGTCGCGCGGGTCGTGTGCGAGGAGAAGCACATGGGCTCGCGGGCCGTGGCCCTGGTCTGCCGGGACGCGGAGACCGCCCGCAGGCGGTTCGGGGTCGGGGAGGGGCCGACGGGTGCGCTCTACACCCGCACCGGACGGCCGTTCTTCACCGACCAGGCGCTGACCGAGGAGGTCCTCGGACGGCTGCGCACGGCCGTCGGCGAGGCCGGGCTGTGGGACGAACTCGGCACGGACTGGCTGCTGTTGGACGCCGAGCTGATGCCGTGGTCGCTGAAGGCGTCCGGGCTGCTGCGCTCGCAGTACGCCGCCGTGGGCGCCGCGTCCGGCGCGGTCTTCCCGGGTGTCCTGGCCGCGCTGGAGGGCGCGGCCGGCCGGGGCGTGGACGTCACCGAGCTGCTGGCGCGGCAGCGCGAACGGGCCACGGAGGCGGCCGCGTTCACCGACGCCTACCGGCGCTACTGCTGGCCGACGGACGGTCTGGACGGCGTACGCCTCGCGCCGTTCCAGATCCTCGCCGTCCAGGGCCGCAGCCTCGCGGGTCTGCCGCACGACGGACAACTGGCCCTGCTGGACCGGCTGGTGGAGCACGACCCCACCGGCCTGCTGCGCACCACCCGGCGGCTGTACGTCGACACGGGCGACCCCGAGTCGGTGCGGGCCGGTGTCGACTGGTGGCTGGAGATGACCGGCCGCGGCGGCGAGGGCATGGTCGTCAAGCCGCTCGGCGCGCTCGTGCGGGGCACGGAGGGCCGGCTCGTGCAGCCCGGCATCAAGTGCCGGGGCCGCGAGTACCTGCGGATCATCTACGGTCCGGAGTACACCCGCCCCGACAACCTCGCCCGGCTGCGCGGCCGCTTCCTCAACCACAAGCGGTCCCTCGCGATCCGCGAGTACGTCCTCGGCCTGGAGGCCCTGGACCGCCTCGCGGACGGCGAGCCGCTGTGGCGCATCCACGAGGCGGTGTTCGGGGTCCTGGCCCTGGAGTCGGAGCCGGTGGACCCACGGCTGTGAACCACCGCAGGGGCCCGCACGCCGGGCCCCTGCACCTTGCGGGCCGCCGGTTCACCCCACCAGCCGCAGCCGCTCCCCGCACACCCCCACCCGTACCGTCTGGCCCCAGGTCAGGTCCAGTGCGTCGGATTCGATGCCGTCTCCGAAGGCGATGAGGCGTTCGGACTCGACGGTGAGGGTCAGGCGGGCGCCGGCCGTCAGTTCGCCGGCGACCAAAGAGGTGCCGGTCGCCGGGGAGGGCCATGCCTCCCGTACGAACCACAGCAGCCGGTCCTCCGCCGGGCCCGGAAGGCGCAGCCCGCCGCCGCCCCGCTCGCCCCACACCGAGCGGATCCAGCCGGTCGCGCCGGTACCGGTGCCGACCAGGACCCCGGAGGACGCCTGGGCCTCGACGGCACCCCCGTCGTCGTCGAGGCCCAGGCGGTAGCGGGCGGTCTGGTGGCCGGCGGCGCCCAGGTAGATCTCGTTGAGGGCGAGCAGCCGTTGGGTGTCGTCGGCGACGGCCTCCACCATGGTCAGCTCGTCGACCCCCGTCCCGGCGGCGAGCGCCGAGGCGAGGAGGGCGGCCGCGTCCGCCGGGCGGTGGCGGACCAGGACCCCCGGGTTGCGGCCCGGGTCGGTGTCGATGCCCACCACGGGCTGTCCGGACAGGTACTTGGCGACGTTCGCCACCAGTCCGTCCTGCCCGACCACGATCACCACGTCCTCCGGGGCGAACAGGAAGCGGTCCAGATCGGCCCGCTCCAGGCGGGTCTGACGCCACGTCAGCGGAATCGCCGCCGTCACCTCCGCCAGCGCCCGCCGGGTGCGCCGGTGCCGTTCCGCCACCTCCTCGATGTCCCGGCCCCGCGAGGAGAGGAAGAAGGCGGCCTGGCCGTGCGTGCCGTGCCGGGCCGTCAACTCCTCGTACTCCGTGGTGCGATGGACCAGCACGGCCCGCGGGGCGAGACTCACTCCCGTACCCCGAGCTTGGCCAGCAGCCCGGTGAGCACGTCCGGCGAGACGGTCACACTGTCGATGTGCGGCAGGTTCTCCGCGAGCCGGGTGCCGGTGAGCGCGTGCAGGGTCGTCACGTCGACGTCGGCGTGCACCCGCAGCCAGGCCGCCTGCGCCTGGGCCCGCGCCTCGCCGACCGCACGCGCCGACTCGGCCTCCGCGCGGGCGAGTTGGACGGCACGGGCCGCCTCCGCCTCCGCGAGCCGGACGGTACGCGACGCCTCGGCCTCGGTGAGCCGTTCGGTGCGCCGCGCCTCCGCGTCGGCCATCCGGACCTTCCCCGCGGCCTCCGCCTCGGACAGCTTCACCGCGCGCTCCGCCTCCGCCGCTGCGAGCCGTACGGAACGCGCCGCCTCGGCCTCGGCCAGCCGGACCGTGCGGGTGGCCTCGGCCTCGGCCCGCACCTTGTCCGCGGCCGCGTTCTCCTCCGCCTCGCGCCGGGTGTTCGTACCGCGCTGCTCGACCAACTGCTCCTCGCGCCGGGCGAGTTCGATCTTGCTGGCGAGTTCGTTCTCCGCGATGGTCCGCTCCCGTTCGACGGCCACCGCCCGCCGTTCGTAGGTGGCCCGGTCGGCCTCCTGCTGGATCAGCTCGCGGGCCGGGGTGCGCAGCGCCCGCTCGACCTCCGGCTCGGGCCGCAGGGCGATCACCCGGACGGCGACGATCTCGATGCCGGTGGCCGGCAGCCGGGGCTCCGCCGCCAGCCCCGCCGCGACCCGCTCGCGCACCGAGGACACCCCGTCGACCAGCGCCGCCGCGAGCGGCGTCCGGGCGAGGACGTCCAGCGCGTGCTGCTGGGCGGTCTCGGTCAGCAGGGTGCCGAGCTGCTCCAGGGGCGCCCCGCGCCACACCCCGGTGTCGGGGTCGATCGAGAAGTCCAGCCGGGCGGCGGCCACGGCCGGGTCGCTGACCCGGTAGGTCACGGTGGCCTGCACCGCCACGTCCTGGAAGTCGGCCGTGCGGGCGTGGAAGGTCATGGCCAGTTCGCGGTCGTCGACCGGCACTTCGGAGAGCGCGGCGGTCAGCGAGCGGAACCAGAAGCTGAGTCCGGGCCCGTCGTGCACCAGCTTTCCGGAGCGGTGGTGGCGTATGTGCGCCGTCGGCGCGCCGCGCAGATGGCGCCAGCCGAGGCGCCGTGTGATGTCGGCCATGAGAGGCCCCCCTCGTCCCTGTGTTCCGCCCCCGTTTTCGTCACTACGACGATAATCCGATCCGCCGTTTGTCGTCAAGGGGACGAAAACAAGCGGTTGCGAAACGGTCCACAAGCGGGTGAAGGCGGGCTTCGATGGTCAGGATGGAGTCATGGGATTCCAAGTCGACTCCGAGGCCGGGCAACTGCGGCGCGTCATCCTGCACCGGCCGGATCTCGAGCTCAAAAGGCTCACCCCCAGCAACAAGGACGCGCTGCTCTTCGACGACGTGCTCTGGGTGCGCAGGGCGCGCGCCGAGCACGACGGTTTCGCCGACGTCCTGCGGGACCGAGGCGTCGAGGTGCATCTCTTCGGCGATCTGCTCGTCGAGGCCCTGGCGATCCCGGCGGCCCGAGCACTCGTCCTGGGCCGCGTCTTCGACGAGAAGGAGTACGGGGTCCTCGCCACCGACCACCTCCGTACCGCCTTCGAGACCCTCACCGCGCCCGAGCTGGCCGAGAGCCTGGTCGGGGGCATGACCAAGCGGGAGTTCCTGGAAGTGTTCCCCGAGCCGACCTCGGTGCGCTTCCATGTCATGGACCTCGACGACTTCCTCCTCGACCCGCTTCCCAACCACCTCTTCACCCGCGACACCTCCGCCTGGATCTACGACGGCGTCGCCATCAACGCGATGCGCTGGCCCGCGCGGCAGCGGGAGACCGTGCACTTCGAGGCGATCTACCGGCACCACCCGCTGTTCCGGGAGGAGTCGTTCCACCTCTGGTCCGAGGGGCAGGCCGACTACCCGTCGACCATCGAGGGCGGGGACGTCCTCGTCATCGGCAACGGCGCCGTCCTCATCGGCATGAGCGAGCGCACCACCCCGCAGGCCGTCGAGATGCTCGCCCACAAGCTCTTCGCCGCCGGCTCGGCCAGGACGATCGTGGCGCTCGACATGCCGAAGCGGCGGGCCTTCATGCACCTCGACACCGTCATGACCATGGTCGACGGCGACACCTTCACCCAGTACGCGGGGCTCGGCATGCTCCGGTCGTACACCATCGAGCCGGGCGTCGGCGACAAGGAGCTGAAGGTCACCGACCATCCGCCGGAGCACATGCACCGCGCGATCGCCGCCGCCCTCGGCCTGAGCGAGATCCGGGTGCTGACCGCCACCCAGGACGTGCACGCGGCCGAGCGCGAGCAGTGGGACGACGGCTGCAACGTCCTCGCCGTCGAGCCGGGCGTCGTCGTCGCCTACGAACGCAACGCCACCACCAACACCCACCTGCGCAAACAGGGCGTCGAGGTGATCGAGATCCCCGGCAGCGAGCTGGGCCGGGGGAGGGGCGGACCGCGCTGCATGAGCTGTCCGCTGGAGCGGGGGCCGGTATAGGCGGGCGAGTCACTGGGACTGGTGTACGAGTCGTAGGCATAGGCGCCTGTATATAAATGCCAGTGGTCGTATAGAGTTCCACCGAGCTGGCCGGAACGTACCCACCGTCCCCGTCACTCACCGTCCCCGTCACCGCACCTGCCGATCCGCACCTGCCGACCGCACTTCCTGGAGCGCCCCCATGGCGACAGTCCCGACCGCCCTCGCCGGACGCCACTTCCTCAAGGAGCTGGACTTCACCGGCGAGGAGTTCCGCGGCCTGATCGAGCTGGCCGCCGAACTGAAGGCGGCCAAGAAGGCCGGGACCGAGACGCGGTATCTGCGCGGCCGGAACATCGCGCTGATCTTCGAGAAGACCTCGACGCGCACCCGCTGCGCGTTCGAGGTCGCCGCCGCCGACCAGGGCGCCTCCACCACCTACCTCGACCCGTCGGGCTCCCAGATCGGCCACAAGGAGTCCGTCAAGGACACCGCGCGCGTGCTGGGCCGGATGTACGACGGCATCGAGTACCGCGGCGACAGTCAGGCCAAGGTCGAGGAACTGGCCGCGCACGCCGGGGTGCCCGTCTTCAACGGCCTCACCGACGACTGGCACCCCACCCAGATGCTCGCCGACGTGCTGACCATGACCGAGCACTGCGCGAAGCCCCTCACCGGCATCGCCTTCGCCTACCTCGGCGACGCCCGCTTCAACATGGGCAACTCGTACCTGATCACCGGCGCCCTGCTCGGCATGGACGTCCGGATCGTCGCCCCGAAGAGCTACTGGCCCGCCCAGGAGATCGTCGACCGCGCCCGCAAGCTCGCCGGGACCAGCGGGGCGCGGATCACCCTCACCGAGTCACTCGCGGAGGGCGTCCTCGGCGCCGACTTCGTCGCCACGGACGTCTGGGTCTCCATGGGCGAGCCCAAGGCGGTCTGGGACGAGCGGATCGCCGCCCTCGGCCCCTACGCCGTGACCATGGACGTCCTGCGCGCCACCGGCAACCCGGACGTCAAGTTCCTGCACTGCCTGCCGGCCTTCCACGACCTCGGCACCACGGTCGGCCAGGAGATCCTCGAGACCCACGGCCTCGACTCCCTGGAAGTCACCGACGAGGTCTTCGAATCCCCCCACTCGGTCGTCTTCGACGAGGCGGAAAACCGCCTGCACACGATCAAGGCGGTACTGGTGGCGACGATGGCGCGCGGCTGACGGGGTCTCCCCGGGTCAGGACTGCCGTGGTCGCCACTGTGGGGGAATCACCGCCAGGCGGAACCACACCGCCTTGCCCTGTTCTGTGGGGCGGTGGCCGCAGGAGGAGCTGAGGGAGCGGATCAGGAGGAGGCCGCGGCCGTGTTCCTGCCAGGGGTCGGGTTCCCCGGCCGAGGGGCGGGTGAGGTCGCCCGGGGGGACCGGGTCGTGGTCGTGGACCTCGATCTGGCAGCCGCCCGGCCGCAGCTCCACCACCAGCTCTATCGGGGTGTCCCCGGCGGGGGTGTGCTCCACCGCGTTGGCCACCAGCTCCGCCGTCAGCAGTTCGGCGGTGTCGCTGTCGGCTCCGTGCTCCGCTTCCGCCAGCGCCGTGCGGACCAGCGCGCGGGCCACCGGCACGGCCGCGGCGGAGTGCGGCAGCGCGATCCGCCAGGAGGCGGCGGCGTCGGAGGGGCGATCGTGCAAGGCGAGTCCGTTCATGGCGCAGGGTCCCGTGATCGACATCAGGCGGTCCTGCCTTCAACTTCAGGAATGGTACGGCGACCCCCGGCAGGGGCGCACCACGGGCGCCGTACGGGACCCGCGGCCCCGCTACCGGACGGCCTACCCCTGAGAACGGCCGGCCTCGCGGATCCGATCCCGTCGTTACGGCGTTGTCGACGACCGGTGACACAGTCCTCTCCGCGCGGTCCTATCGCGTGCTCGTGACGACAGTCACGTAAGAGTGATAACTTCGGGGGTGACCGTCGAGGAGGCCGCCCTGATGAGTCCCTTCACCGGATCCGCCGCTCCCACCCCCCACTGGGAACACCTCCGCGTCGAGCGGGAGGACGGCGTCGCCACCGTCACCCTCGCCCGCCCCGAGAAACTCAACGCCCTCACCTTCGGGGCCTACGCCGATCTGCGCGACCTGCTCGCCGAGCTGTCCCGGGAGCGGTCCGTGCGCGCCCTCGTCCTGGCCGGCGAGGGCCGCGGCTTCTGCTCCGGCGGCGACGTCGACGAGATCATCGGCGCCACCCTCGCCCTGGACACCGCCCAGCTCCTCGACTTCAACCGGATGACCGGCCAGGTCGTACGCGCCGTACGGGAGTGCCCGTTCCCGGTGATCGCCGCCCTGCACGGAGTGGCCGCCGGCGCCGGCGCCGTCCTCGCCCTCGCCGCGGACTTCCGCGTCGCCGACCCCACCACCCGCTTCGCGTTCCTCTTCACCCGGGTGGGCCTCTCCGGCGGCGACATGGGCGCCGCCTATCTGCTGCCCCGGGTCGTCGGCCTCGGCCACGCCACCCGGCTGCTGATGCTCGGCGACACCGTGCACGCCCCGGAGGCCGAACGCATCGGCCTGATCAGCGAGTTGACGGAGCCCGGCGAGGCCGACCGGACCGCGCGGGCGCTGGCCCGCCGGCTCGCCGACGGCCCCGCCCTCGCCCACGCCCAGACCAAGGCACTGCTCACCGCCGAACTCGACATGCCGCTCGCCGCCGCCGTCGAACTCGACGCCGCCACCCAGGCCCTGCTGATGAACGGCGAGGACTACGCCGAGTTCCACGCCGCGTTCACCGCGAAACGGCCCCCCAAGTGGCGGGGGCGGTGAGGCCGCGATGCGCGTCGCCGTCGTCGGGGGCGGACCCGGCGGACTGTACGCCGCCGCCCTGCTCAAACGCCTAGACCCCACCCGCGAGATCACCGTCTGGGAACGCAACGCACCCGAGAACACCTTCGGGTTCGGCGTCGTCCTGTCCGACGAGACCCTCGGCGGCATCGAACACGCCGACCCGGTCGTGTACGAGGCCCTGCGGCGGGAGTTCGTGCGCTGGGACGACATCGACATCGTGCACCGGGGCGTCCGCCACACCTCCGGCGGCCACGGCT
The DNA here is from genome assembly GCF_013363615.1 of Streptomyces sp. CAI-85. Taxonomy (NCBI): domain Bacteria; kingdom Bacillati; phylum Actinomycetota; class Actinomycetes; order Kitasatosporales; family Streptomycetaceae; genus Streptomyces; species Streptomyces sp. CAI-85. Next base: position 43,627 of record NZ_JAANNX010000022.1, read on the forward strand.
TCGCCGCCCTCGGCCGCCGCCGGCTCCTGGAGATCCTCCACGAGCGCTGCCGCTCCCTCGGCGTGGACCTGCGCTTCCGCACCGAGGCCCCGCACCCCGCCCGACTGACACAGGAGTACGACCTGGTCGTCGCCGCCGACGGCGTGCACAGCGCGACCCGCGCGGCCTACGCCGACGCGTTCCGGCCGGTGCTCACCCCGCACCGCTGCCGCTACATCTGGCTCGCCGCCGACTTCGCCTTCGACGCCTTCCGCTTCGAGATCGCCGAGACCGAGCACGGCGTCATGCAACTGCACGGCTACCCCTACGCGGCCGACGCCTCCACCGTCATCGTCGAGATGCGCGAAGAGGTGTGGCGGGCCGCAGGGTTCGACGAGAGCGACCCGCGCGAGTCCGTCGAGCGCTGCGCCAAGATCTTCGCGGACGCGCTCGGCGGACGGCCCCTGAAGTCCAACAACTCGGCCTGGACCACCTTCCGTACGGTCGTCAACGCACGCTGGTCCCACGGCAACGTCGTCCTGCTCGGCGACGCCGCCCACACCGCCCACTTCTCCATCGGCTCCGGCACCAAACTCGCCGTCGAGGACGCCCTCGCCCTGGCCGCCTGCCTCACCGAACAGCCCACACCGGAACAGGCGTTGCACGCCTACGAGGAGGAGCGCAGGCCCGTCGTCGCCTCCACCCAGCGCGCCGCCCGGGCCAGCCTGGAGTGGTTCGAGAACCTCGGCCTCCACCTCCACCAGCCGCCCCGCCGCTTCGCCTTCAACCTCCTCACCCGCAGCCGCCGTGTCACCCACGACAACCTGCGGCTGCGCGACGCCCACTTCACCGAGGCCGTGGAGCGGGAGTTCGGCTGCCCGCCCGGCACACCGCCCATGTTCACCCCGTTCCGGATGCGCGGACTGACCCTGCGCAACCGGGTCGTCGTCTCCCCCATGGACATGTACTCCGCCACCGACGGACTCCCCGGCGACTTCCACCTCGTCCACCTCGGCGCCCGCGCCCTCGGCGGTGCCGGACTCGTCATGACCGAGATGGTGTGCGTGTCCCCGGAGGGCCGGATCACCCCCGGCTGCACCGGCCTCTACACCGCCGGACAGGCCGACGCCTGGCGGCGGATCACCGACTTCGTGCACACCACGGCCCCGGGCGCCGCGATCGGCGTCCAGCTCGGCCACTCCGGACGCAAGGGCTCCACCAAGCTGATGTGGGAGGGCATGGACGAGCCGCTGCCCGACGGCAACTGGCCGCTCGTGGCCGCCTCCCCGCTGCCGTACAAGCCGGGCAGTCAGACACCGCGTGAGCTGTCCCGCGCCCAACTCACCGACCTGCGCGAGCAGTTCGCGGCAGCCGCCTGGCGGGCCGCCCGCGCCGGGTTCGACCTGCTCGAACTGCACTGTGCCCACGGCTACTTGCTCAGCGGATTCCTTTCCCCACTCACCAACCGACGGACCGACGCCTACGGCGGCTGCCTCGCGAAACGGCTGCGGTTCCCGCTGGAGGTCTTCGACGCCGTACGCGGGGTGTGGCCGGCGGAACGGCCGATGACCGTCCGCATCTCCGCCACCGACTGGGCCGAGGGCGGCACCTCGGCGGACGACGCCGTCGAGATCGCCCGCGCCTTCGCAGCGCACGGCGCCGACGCCATCGACGTGTCGACCGGCCAGGTCGTCGCCGACGAGACACCGGAGTTCGGACGGTCGTACCAGACCCCGTTCGCCGACCGCATCCGGAACGAGGCGCGCGTCCCGGTGATCGCCGTGGGCGCGATCTCCTCCTGGGACGACGTCAACTCCCTGATCCTGGCGGGCCGTACGGATCTCTGCGCCCTCGCCCGCCCGCACCTCTACGACCCCAACTGGACCCTGCACGCCGCCGCCGAGCAGGGCTACACGGGAGCGGCCGCCGCATGGCCCGCCCCCTACCGGGCGGGCAGCAGGCCGCCGCGCACCGGTCGCACCGACGCGCCCAAACCCCGTCTCACGCTGATGAGTTGAGGCGGCGGCCGGGAAGCGGGCGTCACACCCCGGCGAAGCCCGCGCCCACGTCCCGCAGCCGTTCGTGCAGCCCCTGGAAGACCGCCGCCGACCTCGCGCCGGGCCAGTCGTCGGGAAGCAGCCGGGTGGGCAGGCCGGGGTCGGTGTAGGGGAGGTGACGCCAGGAGTCCAGGGCGAGGAGATAGTCCCGGTACGCCTCCTCCGGCGGGGTGTCCATCCGCTGCTGCCAGGCGCGCAGCACGTCGGCGTGCCGGTCGAGGAACGCCTCGTGGGCCTTGGCGATGGCCGCCAGGTCCCACCAGCGGGCGACGGCCTCCACGGTCGGCGCGAAGCCCAGATGCTCACCGCGGAACAGGTCGACGTAGGGGTCGAGGCGCAGCCGTCGAAGGGTGTGCCGGGTCTCCTCGGCGAGCCGGGCCGGGGCGATCCACACCCCGGGTGCCGCCGTGCCGAAACCGAGGCCGGCGAGCCGGGACCGCAGCACATGGCGCTTCTGCCGCTCCGACTCGGGCACGGAGAACACCGCGAGCACCCAGCCCTCGTCCTCGGCGGGCGCCGTGGCGTAGATGCGCTGATCGCCGTCGTCGAGCAACTGCCGTGCCTCGTCGGAGAGTTCGTAGCCGGCGGCGCCCTGCGCGGTGCGGGCGGGCAGCAGCAGGCCCCGGCGCTTGAGCCGGGAGACGGAGGAGCGTACGGAGGGTGCGTCGACGCCGACGGCCGCGAGCAGCCGGATCAGTTCGGCGACCGGTACGGGGCCGGGCGCGAAGCGGCCGTAGGCGCCGTAGAGCGTGACGATGAGAGACCGAGGTGCGGGCTGGTCGGACACGTTGATCATCTTAGGTCGTCGGCATCACTGCTGGTCACCATCGGTCGGGACGACTGCCTCACGGACGCCCGCACCGCCGCCGGGCGGGACGCCGTCCTGCGGGGCGCGCAGCAGGAAGCGCTGGAGTTTCCCGGTCGCCGTGCGCGGCAGCGCGTCGAGCAGCACGATCTCGCGCGGACATTTGTACGGCGCCAACTGCGCCTTCACAAAGGCGCGCAGGGCCTCCGTGTCGCGCGGCGCGCCCTCCCGCAGCACGGTGAACGCGACGACCACCTGGCCCCGGTGCGCGTCGGGCCGTCCGACGACCGCCGCCTCGACGACGTCCGGATGGCGCAGCAGCGCCTCCTCGACCTCCGGTCCCGCGATGTTGTACCCGGCCGAGATGATCATGTCGTCGGCGCGGGCGACGTACCGGAACCAGCCGTCGGGCTCGCGGACATAGGTGTCGCCGGTGACGTTCCAGCCGTCGCGCACGTACTCCCGCTGGCGGGGGTCGGCGAGGTAGCGGCAGCCGACCGGGCCGCGCACGGCGAGCAGTCCGGGCTCGCCGTCGGGGACCGGCGCCCCGGCCGCGTCCTGCACGCGCGCCTGCCAGCCCGGCACGGGGATCCCGGTGGTGCCGGGCCGGATGTGGCCGTCGGCGGCGGAGATGAAGATGTGCAGCAGCTCGGTGGCGCCGATGCCGTTGATCAGCCGCAGCCCGGTCCGCTCCTGCCAGGCCCGCCAGGTCGCCGCGGGCAGGTTCTCACCGGCCGAGACACAGCGGCGCAGCGACGAGATGTCGTGCCCGTCGAGGTCGTCGAGCATCGCGCGGTAGGCGGTGGGCGCGGTGAACAGCACGCTCACGCGGTGCTCGGCGACCGCGGGCAGCAGTTGCCGGGGGCCGGCCTGTTCCAGGAGCAGGGCGCTGGCGCCGGCCCGCATCGGGAAGACGACCAGCCCGCCGAGCCCGAAGGTGAAGCCGAGCGGCGGGCTGCCCGCGAAGACGTCGTCCGGCACCGGGCGCAGGACGTGCCGCGAGAAGGTGTCGGCGATCGCCAGCACGTCCCGGTGGAAGTGCAGACACCCCTTGGGCCGGCCGGTCGTGCCGGAGGTGAACGCGATCAGCGCCACGTCGTCGGCCGCGGTGTCCACGGCGGCGAACGGGGTGCCGGGTCCCGGCCGGTTCAGCAGGTCGTCGGGTCCGTCACCGCCGTACGTCGTGATGCGCAGCCCGGGCGCCTCCGCCTTGACGAGGTCGTCGACGGCGCGCACGTCGCAGAGCGCGTGGCCCACCCGGGCGATCTCGCACATGGTGCGCAGCTCGTGCGGGCGCTGCCGGTCCAGCACGGTGACCGCGATCGCGCCCGCCTTGAGCACGGCGAGCCAGCAGGCGGCGAGCCACGGTGTGGTCGGGCCGCGCAGCAGCACACGGTTGCCGGGGACGATGCCGAGGGCTCCGGTGAGTGTGTGGGCGATCCGGTCGACGCGGGCGCGCAGGTCGCCGTACGTCCAGACGGGTTCCGACGGGGTGCGGAAGACCGGTCGGCCGGGCTCGGTGGATCCGTCGCCGTCGAGGAGGGCGGCGGCGCAGTTCACCCGGTCGGGGTAGGCCAGCTCGGGCAGCTCGAAGCGGAGGTCCGGCCACTGGCCGGGGGGCGGGAGATGGTCGCGCGCGAAGGTGTCGACGTGGGCCGAGACGTTGTGGATCGGGCCGCTGTGTGCCGAGCGGGCTGGGCGTGCGGAGCGGGCTGAGTGTGCCGAGTCTGGCGAGACGTTCATGGGCGTTCGCCCCCTTGCCTGGACGGGCTCTCGGGTGGGCGTCGTGGTCGGGCGAGTCCGGCTGGGCCGGGTCCGGCGGGGCCTGCCTTGTCCGGCCGGGCCGGCTGTTCCGGGTTGTTCCGCGCTGTTCCGGCCACCCGAGCGTAGCGCGTTGGTGACGACAGTCAACGGGACGCGATACCTTCGACGGGAGTGCCGCCGTACCGAGGCGACGGAGGGGACCCGCGATGCCCGCATTCTCACTCGAACCGGCACAGAACGCCTGGCGCGCCGAACTGCGCGCCCTGGCCGCCGACCGGCTGCGCCCGCTCGCCGAGAAGGGTGAGCCGGGCCGCGTCAACCATCGGCTCCTCGCCGAACTGGGCCGTCTCGGCCTGCTGTCCCGGCTGTTCACCTCCGGCGCCGTCGACCTCTGCCTGATGCGCGAGTCCCTCGCCCAGGAGTGCACCGAGGCCGAGACCGCGCTCGCCCTCCAGGGCCTGGGCGCCCACCCGGTCCACGCCCACGGCACCCCCGCCCAGCGCGAGCGCTGGCTCCCGAGGGTGGCCGAGGGCACCGCGGTCGCCGCGTTCGCGCTGTCCGAGCCCGGGGCGGGCTCCGACGCGGCCGCGCTCTCCCTGGCCGCCGAGCCCGACGGCCGGGGCGGCTGGCGCCTGACCGGGGAGAAACGCTGGATCTCCAACGCCCCCGAGGCCGACTTCTACACCGTCTTCGCCCGCACGACCGATGGCGCCGGCGCCCGCGGCGTCACCGCCTTCCTGGTGCCCGCCGACCGCCCCGGCCTCACCGGCACCCCGCTCGACATGCTCTCCCCGCACCCCATCGGTGCCCTCGCCTTCGACGGCGTCCCGGTCACCGCCGACGACGTCCTCGGGGAACCCGACCGAGGGTTCCGGGTCGCCATGGCCACCCTCGATCTCTTCCGCCCCAGCGTCGGCGCCTTCGCGGTCGGCATGGCCCAGGCCGCGCTCGACGCCACCCTCGACTGGACGGCTCGACGGGACGCGTTCGGCGGCAAGTTGAGGGACCTCCAGACGGTCGCGCACACCGTCGCCGAGATGGCCCTGCGCACCGAGGCCGCCCGCCTGATGGTCTACGCGGCCGCCACCGCCCACGACACCGGCGCCCCGGACCTGTCCCGACGCGCCGCCATGGCCAAGCTGCTCGCCACCGAGACGGCGCAGTACGTGGTCGACTCAGCCGTCCAACTCCACGGCGCCCGCGCCCTGCACCGCGGTCACCTGCTCGAACACCTCTACCGCGAGGTGCGGGCCCCGCGCATCTACGAGGGGGCGAGCGAGGTCCAACGCGGCATCATCGCAAAGGATTTGTACGCGGAACGGGAGTCCGGACGATGACGACGGAACGCGTGAACCCGCCCGAACTCTCCCCGCCCACCGGCTTCTCGCACGCCGTCGTCGCCACGGGCTCCCGCCTGGTGTTCCTCGCCGGGCAGACGGCACTGGACGCGGACGGCAAGATCGTGGGCGACACCCTGCCCGACCAGTTCGCGCGCGCCCTGACCAACCTGCTGACCGCCCTGAAGGCGGCCGGCGGCACCCCCGCGGACCTGGCACGCGTCACGGTCTACGTCACGGACGTCCCCGCCTACCGCGCTCACGCCGCCGAACTGGGCCGCGTCTGGCGGGAGTCGGCGGGCCGCGACTACCCGGCGATGGCGGTCATCGGCGTCGTACGCCTGTGGGACGAGAAGGCCCTCGTGGAGGTGGACGGGTTCGCGGTGCTGGATCCGTAAGCCCTGGGGCGGGAGCCGGACCCGTGAACCCCGCGGCGGGTGCTGGATCCGTGAGCCCTGCGGCGGGACGGTGGCTCAGGCCGCCGTCGTCAGGTGGCGGGTCTGCCAGCGGTGGGGGGTGACGACGCTGCCGTCGGGGTGGAGTTCGCCCGAGTCGTCGAAGACGATCGTGCCGTCGCACAGCAGGCTCCAGCCCTGTTCGGGGTGGGCGGCGACGATGTGTGCCGAGAGGGTGTCGGGGAGCTGGTGGGAACACATGGCGCACCTCCACGTCGGTGGCGGCCGGCCGTACGGCCGGCCTCGCATAGGACGACCTTGCGCCCCTCGCGGAGCCGCCGCCAGTGGCCGGCCGTGAGCGTGACAGCACCAGGACAACCCCGGGACGGTTCGCCGACGACCGGTGCGGACTCGCCACCGAAGGGGTGACGGTCACCGCGCGGAGCCCGCCCGCCCGGTACCAGTGGAGCCCCCCCACAACAGGAGGTCTCCCATGCAGATCCGCCCTGCCCTGGCCGCCGCCGCGAGCGCCGCCCTGCTCCTGCTCGCCGGCGCGGCCCCCGCCGTCGCCGATCCGGCCGAGAGCGTCACCGTCGACGCCACCGGCCGGGTCGCCGCCGACGGCACGGTCACCCTCTCCGGCACCTACCGCTGCGTCGCCGGCACGGACCCCGTCTTCGTCAGCTCCTCCGTCCGGCAGGGCTCCGACGACCTGCGGCACGGCATCGGCGGCACGCGCGCGGTGTGCGACGGCGCCGAGCACACCTGGCAGAACACGGGCCGGACCAGCCTGGCCACGCTGAAGCCCGGCGCGGCGGAGGTCGAGGTCACCGTGATGGAACTGAGCACCACGAGCGGACTGCCGCTGCCCCGCTTCCACGCGACCGGGCAGCAGGACGTCACGCTGACCGAGGGCTGAGCGCCCGCCCCTTACGGCGGTGGCGGCCCGGACAGCCCTCCCCTGGCCGTGTCCGGGCCGTACCGCCCAGCACCGCTTCCGTCGTCACGAGGTCTCCCGCGCGGCGATCGTCCGCAACAGCGCCGGCTCCCGGACCAGCACATTGCGGTAGCGGGTGGTGACAGCCCCCGTGTCCCGCAGCGAGCGCAGCGCCCGCTGCACGCTCGCGTCGGAGATGTTCGCCAGCGCCGCGAGGTCGGTATGGCTGAGCGGCACGCTGATCCGCAGCCCGTCCGGCGCCGGCTGGGCGTGGTGCTGGAGCAGATAGTCCAGCACCCTGGCCACCCGCGTCGTCGCGCTGCCCGAGGCCGCGTCGACCCGGTACCGGGTGGCACCGCGCAGCTTGGCGGCCATCGCCCGGTGCATCGCCTCCGACGCGTCCGCGCTCGCCCGCAGATGCTCCCGTAACGCCCGCGCGGTCATCACCCGGGTCAGCGTCGGCCGGACCGCGGTCACCGTGGCCGACCGCGGCCGGTCGTCCAGCGCCGCCAGCTCACCGACGATCTCGCCCGGCGTCCGCAGCGCCAGCAGCACCGTGCCGCCGTCCTGCGCGTCGCTGGTCACCTTCACACAGCCCGTGAGGATCAGGAACGGGGACGTCTCCGAGGACCCCTCGCTGATCAGCCGGTCCCCGGCCGCGAAGGTCACCGGGCGCCCCAGCCCGAGGAACCGTTCGGCGGCGTCCGGCGGCAGCTCGGCCAGCAGACTGCCCGGCGTCCAGTGGTATCTGCCGCCCGGGGAACGCCCGCCGCGCCCCTGCCGTATCGCGTCGCTGCGCACCTCGTCGGACCTCTCCCGAAGCCGGGCGCGGACCGATGACCGCGGACCGACGGCCTGGTGCCCGGATGTCGTCATGTGACCGGATTCTGCCCGTCCGAAGTGCTCAAGATGTCAGAAACGCCGATACCCGTACGGCGGCCCACGGGGTGTCCTATCTTCGTGCGGCGAACGGGCACGGCGGGTCGTAGGGGACGGCAACGTGCCCGTGGGGACTGGGGGGTTCCTTGAACGCGTTCGCGTCCGGGCGTGCGTCCGGTGACGGGTGTGGTGACGGGTGTGGAGACGGTGACACGGGGGCCGGCCGGCCGTGGTCGCTGTCCGTCGACTTCGGCACGTGCTTCACCACCGCCGCAACCGCCCCTTCCGGCACCGACGTTGGCGCCACGATGCTGGAGATCGAGAACAGCCGCTGTCTGCCCTCGGTCGTCGCCCTGGCCGCCGACCGCACACCGCTCACCGGCCGCGCCGCGCTCCAACGCGCCGTCAACCGGCCCGACATGACCGAACGCGCGCCCAAACGGGCCCTGGTCCGCCAGGACGCCGTCCTGCTCGGCGGACGCGCGGTGCCCACCGAGGAACTGGCCGCCGCCGTCCTGCGCCGGGTCCGGGAGGCCGCCGTCGCCGCGCACGGCGGTACGGCACCCGCCCGAACCGTCCTCACCCACCCGGTGCGTTGGGGCGCCGCCGAACTCGCCCGGCTCACCCGGGCGGCGGCCCTGGCCGGCATCGAGGAACCCGAGCTGCTGCCCGAGCCGGTGGCCGCCGCCCTGCACCACACCCGCACCGCCGATCTGCCCGAGGGCGCCTGTCTGGCCGTCTACGACCTCGGCGGCGGCACCTTCGACACGGCGGTCCTGCGCCGCACGGCGGACGGCTTCACGACCGTGGCCGTCGGCGGCGACCCGGACCTCGGCGGCGAGGACCTCGACGACTGTCTGGCCGAGCTGCTCCGCGAACGGGCGGTCGCCCGCGACCCCGACCCGTGGAAGGAGCTGACCGAGTCGGCCGAACCGGCGTCCATCGCCCAACTCGCCCTGCTGCGAAGGGAGATCGTGGCCGCCAAAGAGGCGCTGTCCACCGCCGGGTCGGTCGAGATCGCCGTACCCGGCTACTCCGAACCCTTCCTGCTGCGCGCCCATGAGTACCGGGCCGCCGTCACCCCGCTGCTGAAGCGCAGTCACGAAGTTCTCGCGGCGACCGTCGCGGAGGCGGGCGTCGAACCCGCCGCCCTGCACGCGGTCGTCCTCACCGGCGGCGCCAGCCGGACGCCGCTGATCTCCGACCTGATCGCCGAACGCGAGGGCCGGCTGCCCGCGCTGAGCGCCGACCCCAAGGCGACGGTCGCGCTCGGGGCGCTCGTCTCCAACGCCGTTACCGACACGGCGAGTTCAGGGGCTCACGGAGCCGAGGTCGGCGTACGCGGACCGCGGTATCTGCGGCCCGACGGCGACCCCGACTTCGAGTTCGGCTTCGAGTTCGACTGAGCCGTCCGTTCCCCGTCACGCCATCGCTCCATCCAGCACAGCACGCCATTCACGCCATCACCCAGGGACCGATCACCATGTATCAGGCACCCCGTATCACCATGACCATGCTCGGCGCCTCCGGCTGCGGGAAGACGACGTATCTGCACGGCATGTACGCCGTCCTCTCCAGCGGCCTCAACGGCTACTTCCTCTACGCCACCGACCCCGACAAGGACCTCGACCTCGCGGACGCGTGGGACGAACTGTGCGTGGCGGGCACCCTGCCCGACGCCACCGATGTGGAGCCCCTGGACTACGAGTTCGCCTTCAAGCACGGCATGACCACCCTGCTGGAGATCGACTTCCAGGACTACCGGGGCGGCGCCGGCACCGAACGGATGCGCGCGACCGGGGCGTCCGCCGACGTGGCCGCGCTGAAGGAGCGGCTGGCGATCTCCGACACCATCATCCTCACCCTCGACGGGCAGCACGTCGCCGAGTGGATCAACGACGCGGCCGACGGCACGCGCAACCGGTCCGGGGACCCCATGCACATCGCCCGCTTCTCCCGCGCGATCTCCACGGTCGTGGAGACCCACGTCCAGGAGGGCAACCAGACCCCGGCGATCATCGTGCTGATCACCAAGACGGACCTGCTCGCGCAGATCACCGGCCGGCCCACACGGGACGCGCTGGACGTCGTACGGCGGAATCTGTTCGACCTCGTGCCGGTCCTCGCCCATCAAGTGACGGTGCTGCTCTGCCCGGTGCAGATCGGCTCGTTCGGGCTCGACCGCGAGGACGCGCTGAAGGTACGGCCCGACCAGGTCAACCCCAAGAACCTGCACAAGCCGATCTCCTTCGCGCTGATGCACTACCTCACCGAGCGGCTGCCGCGTCAGCAGCAGGCCCTGAGCGGTCTCGACCAGCGGCTCGACAGCCAGCGGCAGGAGGTGGAGAGCCTGCGCAACGGCTTCCTCGGCCCCTGGATCAAACGCGGCCGGATCAACGCCCTGGAGTCCTCCATCGACGCCGACCGCGAGCGGCGCGGCGAGACCGCGGGCGAGATCAGCGGGGCGCGCGTCTGGGCCGAGCAGATGGCCGAGGACCTGCGCACGAGCCCGATCTATCGGGACGGAAAGCTTCAGGAGGACTGACCGATGACCGAACGATCACCGTCCGGCGCCGACGGGTGGTACGCCGTGGTCTACGGCCGTACCCACCAGGTCGACGAGTGGTGGCGGGCGCTGCCGCCCGGCATGGGGGGCGACGGCCCGGTGGGGCGGGCGGTACGGGCCGCGGTGGCCGGCGGGCGCCGACTCGCCGACGGGCCACGGCCGTTGCTGGCCCGCGACGCGCACGGCGTGCTGGTGGGCGCGGCCTGCCGGATCGAACTGATCGACGCCGAGATGGCCGCGGAGCGGCACGGCAGGCCGCTGTACGGCTTCGTCGGCTGGCACCATCCCGACCCGCGCAGCGCGGTGCCGTCGCTCGACGAGCTGGCGGAGGGGTTTGCGCAAGGGGCGGGGGAGACGTATCGACGGTACGTCGGGCCGGTCTGGCACGCGCGTGCGGCGCCGCTGCGGACGTCGGAGCCGCAGTCCGTGTTCTGGCCGGTGGCGGCGGCGCCGTCCGGCGGATGGGACCCGGAGTGGCCGCAGGCCCGGCCCTACACCCTCCACCTCCTGCCGCAGACGGAGGCACGACGCTGGTGGGACGCGTCCGCCCGCACGGAGGTGCCGTGCGTGCTGGCCACGGGCTGGCAGGTCTCCCGCGACGCCGACCGCACGGTCCTCACGCACGCGTGCGGCGCGGACATCACGACCCCGCAGACGGCCTACGCCACGCCCCCACCGCCGGCGCCCACGCCTACGACCGCGGTCTCATCAGGCCCCCAGCGCCCCCAGGGCCTACGCCAGAAGGCCAAGCGAGCGGTGGGCCGCGGAACGGCGGGGGAGGAACGGCGGGACGCCTGGGAGGAGCAGAGGGACGCACCGAAGCCGGAGGAGGACGGTGCCCTCGACGCCGCCGGCCGCTTCCTGCGGGGCCTGGCCCGCCTCGTCCAGCCGGAACCTCCGCGGCAGAAACCGGAGTTCGGCGGACTGACGGGAAGGGGGGCCTACGAGGAGGAGGACGTCGACTTCTACGACCCCGAGCCGCCGGCGCGCCCCCGTGCGTCCGCCCCGCCCCGCCCCACCCCTCCACCCGAGGGCCCCGTCTTCGGCCGCACCCGGGAGGTCGCACCCGAGAACGCGGCGACCTCAGCCTTCGACGAATGGGACGACGCGCCCCCACCGCCTGCCTCCACCCGCAAGGCAAAGCCCCTCGACCCCGCCCCCGGGCAGGGAAGCCAGGACCCCGCCACGCACCAGGCACAGCCTGAGCGCGCCGCCCGCCAGGGAGAGCCGGGGTCCGCCGTCCCGACGGAAGACCCTGGGCCGGGGGAGCCCGATCCCACAGCCCCGCAGGGGTGCTACGGCCCCGCCGACCCGCCCGGCGCCCCCGGCCGCACCACCTCACCGGAACCCCCGAACCCCGCCACCTCACCGGAACCGCCGAACCCCATCACCCCACCGGACCCGCCGAACCCCGCCACCCCGCCGATGGGAGAGAACCCATGAGCCCCGACCCGCACCCCCTCCACCACGAGGTCCTCGCCTTCGCCGAGGACGCCGCCCAGTTGTTGGAGCGGGCCGGTGCCACGGCCCCCGCGGCGCCCGAGGGGACCCCGGCGATCCACGGTGGTGGTGGCGTCGCCTCACCCCCGCAGAACACCGCCGAGGGCGCTGCCGCCGCCGCGATACGGGACGAGGTCGCCGTCGCCCGCGAAGGCGCCGCCACGGTCGTCGTCGTAGGGGAGAAGAAGCGCGGCAAGAGTTCACTGGTGAACGCCCTCGTAGAGCACCGCGACCTCCTGCCCGTGGAGGTCGACGTGGCGACCGGGGTGCACATTCTCGTGCGGCACGCCGAGAAGCCGCACGCGATCGCGTACGTCGACGGCGGGCAGAGCGCGCGGCCCATCGAGTTGGACGATCTCACCGAGTACGCCGCCGTGGACCCGGACAGTCAGGCCCCCTACCGCGGCGACGTCCACCACGTCGAGGTCGGGATACCCGCCCAACTCCTCTCCACCGGGCTGCGGTTGATCGACACACCCGGCGTGGGCGGGCTCGTGTCGGGGCACGCCCGGATCACCATGGCCACGCTGCACCACGCCGACGCGCTCGTCTTCGTCGTCAACGGCTCCTCCGAACTCACCGCCTCCGAGCTGGCGTTCCTCGAACAGGCCACCACCCGTATCGCCGAAGTCGTGTTCGTGCTCACCCAGACCGACAAGTACCGTTCCTGGCCCAGCGTGTTGGAGCGCAACCGGGAGCTGCTCGCCCGGCACGCCCCGCGCTACGCCACCGCCCCCTGGTACCCGGTGAGCAGCCGCGCCCACCAGGACGCCCTGACCGCCCTCGCCCGCGGCGACGAGGAACGCGCCGCACGGCACATGGCCGCCGACGGGTTCGTCCCGCTGCGGTCGGCGCTCACCAGCCGCGTCGCCCTGCGCGCGGCGGAACTCCGGCTGGCCAACATCGTCCACGTCGGCCGCGCCGGCCTCGCCCCGCTCGCCGCCGCCGAGGAACGCCGGCTGCGCGCGCTCGCCCAGGACCCCACCCTCGTGGACGACATCCAGCGCCAGCGGGACGCGCTGCGCGGCCTCCAGGACTCCGACGCCCGCTGGCGCGGCCTGCTCCGCAAGGCCACCCGCGAACTGGAACGCCGGCTGCGCACCGGCTTCCGCCGCAACGTCAACGACCTGCGCCAACTCGCCGACGCCCGCATCGCCTCACTCCCCGGCGCCGAACTCGCGACCGCCCTGCCCCGGGACCTGGAGGCCGGTATCGAGGCGGTGTGGATGGACCTCGACCACGCCACCCGCGACGGCGTCGCCCGGCTCACCGCCCTGATGGAGCGCGAGTGCGGCCTCGGCGAGGAGGAGTCGTTCGAGGGGCTCGCCCGCCCCGACCGGCTGACCGCACTGCCCCCGCTGGTGCGCTCCACGCACGACGGGGACGGCGTCCTCGGCACCGTCGAACGGGTCGTCCCGGCCCTCAGCACCGGCGCGCTCACGGTCGCCGTCACCGCGATGGCCACCTCCGGCGTCCTGCTGCCGCTCGCGGCCGGCTTCGGCATGGTCACCCTGCTCTCCAGGCGCCGCCGCGACCGCGACGAACTGGTCCGGGCCCGCGGCGACGGAAGCCGCTACGCGCAGCGCGTCATCAGCGAGTTGGAGACCGAGGTGCCGCCCCAGATCACCCAGGCCGTGGACGAGGTCGGCGAACGCCTCGCCGAACGCCTCGGCGACCGCATCACCGCCCAGCGCCGCCTGCTGGAGGACGAACTCGCCAACCTCCAGCGCCACGCCCGCGCCTCCAAGGAACAGCGGGACGCCGAACGCGAGCGCGCCCAGCGCCGGTCGGCCGCCCTCAACGGCCTGCTGCGCCGCGCCGACGACCTCACCCACCGCCTCGGCACCGACCCCGGTGCCGTCGGCGAACCAAGCACCTCGGGGGACCGCACATGAACATCGTCATGCTGGGCCACAGCAACGCGGGCAAGACGACCTACATCGCGATGATGTACGACCTGATGCGCCGCGGATACGGCGGCTTCAAGATCCGCGCCCAGGACGGCGCCCTGGACCGCGAACTGCGCTCCGCCGCCGACGCCGTACGCCAGGGCAGCTACCCGCCGCCCTCCTCGCGCCGCGACCAGCACGTCTTCCGGCTCTCCCACGGGCGGCGCACGGTCGCCGACTTCACCTGGACCGACTACCGCGGCGGCGCCCTGAGCGGCCGCACCGACGACGAGGAGACCTCCCGGGTCCTGGCCGAACTGACCGAGGCGGACGGCATCGTCGTCTTCGTCGACGCCCCTCACCTCGCCGAGGACGCGCGCGGCGCCCGCGAGGTACGACGGCTGACGGTCCTGCTCCAGCGGGCGATGGAGGGCCGCACCAGCCGTATCCCGGTCGTGCTCGCCTACACCAAGGCGGACCTCCTGCCGCCCGGCGACGCCTGGGCGCGCGCCACCGCGCCCCTCGACCCGCTCCAGCGCTCGCTGGACGGCGCCGCGATGGTGCGCGCCGCCACGGTCGCCCTGTCCTGCGGGCCGCGCCCGGCCGGCGTCCAGGTGCCGGTCCTCTGGTGCCTGGCGCAGCACCTCAGCATCCGGGTGGAGGACCTGGAACACGAACTGGCCGTCAGCCGCCGCCTCGCGGAGGAGGCGAAGAACAAGTCCGGGCTCTGGAACAGCTTCGTCTCCACCCTGGACGGCGTGGAGAGCGAGTACCGCAAATGGCAGCGCCACGAACAGGAGGCCAAGGCGGAGGCGAAGGAACTCGCCCCGCTGAAACGCCCGGCGAAGCGGCTGCTGGCCGCGCTGGAGAAGGCCCGCACGCACACCGCGCCACCCGTCCCGGCCGGGCGGTGACATGACGGCGGCGCACAACCCGCGGCCGGACGGCGACGGCGGCCACGAGCAGGGCGAACTCTGCTCGGCGGCAACCGACTTGGTGACCACGGCCCTCAAGTCCCTGACACCCGACCCCGATCAGGAACCGGTCTCGGTCGTCGCCGCCCTGGAGGCCGTACGGGACCGGCTGGCGGAGGGGCGGCTGCGGATCGCCGTCGGGGGCCGGATGAACGCCGGCAAGTCCACCCTCGTCAACGCCCTGCTCGGACAGCGCCTCGCGGCCACGGCCGCCACCGAATGCACCATGGTGGTGGCCTGGTTCCGCCAGGGCGTGCAGAACAAGGTGCGTGTCCAACGGCTCGACGGCCGCGCCTACGACGTCCCCGCGCACCCCGGCGGCGGCATCCCGCGCGACCGGGGCCGGCTCGGCAGCCCGCCGGAGGAGATCGCCGAACTCCTCGTGGACGTCACCAGCAGCGAACTGACCCGACGTCATATCCTCATCGACACCCCGGGGATGGACACGCTCAGCGGCCTGGACGAGGTCGCCCTGCGCGCCCTGGCCCGGGCGGACGCCCTGCTGTACGTCATGCCGCACCCCGGCGCAGGCGACGCGGAGGCCCTCCAGTCGCTGCGCCGCCAGGCCGGTTCCCGGATGACCGCGATGAACGTCCTCGGCGTCCTCAGCCGGATCGACGAACTCGGCTCCGGCACCGGCACCCCGTGGCCGCGCGCCCGACGCGTGGCGGCCACTTACACCACCCGTCTCACCGGCATGGTCTCCCACATCGTCCCCGTCGTCGGCCTGCTCGCACAGACCGCGGGCGGCGACGAGTTCACCGAGGACGACACCGCGCTTCTACGCCAACTCACCGACGTACCGCCGGATGTGCTGGAGGAGACGCTGTACTCGCCGGAGGAGTTCGCCGAGTGGACGGACGGCCCGCTGGACCCGGCGGCCCGGCTCCGCCTGCTGGACCTCCTGGGCGTCTACGGCATCGCGCTCGCCGTCGGCCTCCTCACCGGCGCCGACGGCCGCCCCGCCGTTCGCGGCACCGGCGCGCTGCTCGAACGGCTGCGGGAGGAGTCCGGACTCGACGCGCTCGTACGGGAGATGGACGAACGGTTCGTGTCCGCGGCCGACCGGCTGCGCGCCGCGTCCGCCCTCCAGTCCCTGGACGACCTGACCCTCGCCGCCCAGGCGGTCCCCGCCGCACGCGAGGCATGGGCGGTCCTGCGCTCGGGGGTGGCCGCACTCCGCCGGCATCCGCTCCTCCGCCAGACCGAACTGGGTTCCGCGCTGGCCGAGTTGGCGAACGGCACACTGCCCCTCGGTGACGCCGAGACGGCCGCGCTGGTCGCCCTGGCGACGGGCGCGGACGCCGCGTCCTGCCTCCGTCTGCCTCCCGACGCCCCGGCCCACGACATCGCCCGCGCGGCGGCACGGGAGGCGGCCCACTGGCGGACCCGGGAGGCGTCAGGCCCCCGCACGGTACGACGGCACGCCCGCACCGCGCGGGAACTGTGCGAGGAGTTCCACTTCCGCAACGCTCACCAGTCGGGGTGATGCGGATCGACCGAGAAGCCGCCGGACGCGGGGTCGTCGTGGGGGAGGGGCTCGTCGGGTTCGTGAGTGTAGGTGTCGTGCTCGTACGTGTCGTGTGCGTACGTGTCGTGGGTGTCGTGCTCGTACGGGACCGGCGTGTGGGTCTCGTACCACGTCCCGTCGCCGGTCTCGGTGCCGACCCCGGTGTCGATCACGGACCCCACCTCCCCGACATGCCCGTAGTGCTCGCCCCAGTCGTGGGACACGACGTGGTGGGGGTGAGGATGCGGGCTGTCCACGACATGGTCGGCGGTCGTCGTCGCCACGGTCTCGGCGGCGTCCGCCGCCCGGTGGCCGGTGGACGGCTGATCGGTGGCGTGCGTGGACGGCTGATCGGCGGAGTGCGTGGCCGGCTCCGGGCCGGGCACCAGCAACAGCGTGCCGCCGACCAGGACCGCCGCCTCACCGGCCCGCCGCGCGAACGTCCGCCGGGGCCGGTCCAGCGGTGCGCCCGCGGGCACCACCGGGAAACCGAGCGGGGCGGTGCGGCCGCGCGGCAGGGCGCCCAGCCAGGCGTCGGCCGCGAACTTCTTCGCCTTGATCTCCACGCGCACCTTGCGCAGCGCGTCCGGCGGCAGCCCGCCGGCGCCGCGTTCGAAGACGTCGTGGTAGAGGTCGTCCGGCACGATCAGCGCCATGTCGCTGCCCTGCGCCACGGCGAGTTCCTTGCGCAGCGCGGCCGAGTCCAGCAGCCGGGAGGCCAGTTCGACCGACCAGGCCACGAACCCGAGCTTGGCCGGCCGCACCGCGCCCTGCGCCAGGGCGACCCGTAACCGGATCACATGCTCCTCCGGCACCCGGGCGTTGAGCAGCGGAAGCATGTCCCGCAGCCCGAGGATGAGCCCCGGAACGGCCCGGTCCTCGTCGATCTCCGGCGGCAGGAGCAGGAGTTGTCCGTCCCCCCGGTCCTGCCGCTCGCAATCACGCCGTCTCAGCCCGGCGTTGGCACACGCCTGGTCCAACGCGAGCGCCACCCCGTCCTGGACCTTCGCCTGAGCGTCGTAGCTGCGCCCGCTGTACCGCTCGACATCCACGACCAGACACAGCCTGCGCCGACTCCCGACCTGCCCACCGTCTCCCATGGACCCCCCATTCCTGGGGCCTGTCTGACCATTCCCGTCTGCCCCGCGACGCCATGCACGCACTCTCGCCGCACCGGGCGCAGACCCGAGTACATCCAGTACGAGGGGCTACGCCCGGCACGCCGAGAGCACGCACCTGACGCCGCGAGGCCGCCCTCCGGGCGACGACGGGAATGGTCAGACAGGCCCCAGCCCACCGTTCCCGCCCACGGGCAGCGTAGCGACGCCGTCCTCGTCCCGCCCGGCATCCCGCACAAGCCGTACGCGGAGGGCGAGGCCGCCTCGGCGCAGCGCCGAAACGATGCCCGGGAGCCGGGACGGCCTCGGGTCCCGGCGTAGGCGGTCGAGGGGTTCTGGCGTCGCCCGTCGCTCCCTGGTCGACGGCGGCCCGGCCTGCGCGCTGCTCGCCGCCCCGGGGTCCCGCCGGCTCCAGGATTGAACGCCATGAAATGATCATGGTCTGCGGGGTCTCGGTTCGATCACTGCCGGGACTGGTGTGGCACCTGTTGCCTAGCGTCACGAGCTGTGACAGTTGAGTACCTTTCAGTAGATCGTCATCACCGGCACCGGTTCGTACCGTGACCTTGTCTTCGAGCTGTTCGCGATCTGCGGCTATCAGTTCTCCCCGCGGATCGCGGATATCTCGGACGCCCGGCGGTGGCGCTTCGACCTGGGCAAGGACTACGGGCCGCTTCAGCCCGTGTCCCGTCAGCGGATCCAGCTCGAGCGGATCCGATGGCGTCCCTTGAAGTGGTGTAGCCGTTCCTGGCCGATGTGCGCCCCCGGCTCGCCACCGCGTTGCCCCTGGTGGACCGCTCGTGCGCCCTGAACGAGGAGGTTCGTCCGGACACGATCTTGCGATGGCACAGTGATTTGCCCAGGCGGCGGCATGCCGCGACCTGCGCGCCGAAGCGTCGCGGGCGCCCGCCGACCGTCCGCTCGATCCGCGCCCTGGTGCTGCGCCTGGCCCGGGAGAACAGCTCGTGGGGGTACCGTCGCATCCACGGCGAGCTTGCGGCGCTGGGCATCAAGATCGCCGCTTCCACCGTCTGGGAGATCCTCAAGGAGCACGGCATCCCGCCCGCGCCCGAACGCCAGGGCACGACCTGGGCAGCCTTCCTTCGCAGCCAGGCCGACGCGCTTGTGGCCTGCGACTTCTTCGAGACCCGCACACTGACCGGGGCGCGGCTGTACGTCTTCGCAGTCATCGAGCACGCCACACGGAGGATCCGGATCCTGGGTGTCACCACGCACCCCACGGCGCAGTGATCGGTGCAGCTCGGGCGTAATCTCGTCATGGACCTGGAGGACACGGCGAGTAGGGCCAGGTTCCTGATCCGTGACCGTGACTCGAAGTTCACGCCCGCCTTCGACGCGGTGCTCACTGATGCCGGGATCAGGGTCGTCACCAGCGGCATCCGAATGCCGCGGATGAACTCCATCATGGAGCGCTGGATACAAACCTGCCGACGCGAACTGCTGGACCGCACCCTCATATGGGACCAGCGACACCTGCTCCACACGCTGCGCGAGTTCGAATCCTTCTACAACGGGCACCGACCCCACCGGGCCCTGAATCAAGCCGCCCCGCTACGCCCGCTGCCCGAACCACTCACCGAACCGGGGGAGATCGGGAACCTGCAGGTCCGTCGCCGCGAGCGACTCGGCGGGACGCTACACGAGTACGAATGTGCCGCTTGACCAGCCCGGATGATTTATCGGCACCCGCAACCGGCCGCCGGGGCCCAGCGGTCGCTGCCGACCGATGCTGCCGATGGCCGGTACGCGCCGTCAGGCCCGGTGCCCTGCCGCTGCCCTTCTCGGCGAATCCGGCCGGGCAGCCGGATTCGCCTAGGATTCTCCTGATAGGTTCCTATAGGACCGGAGTCGGTACATTTGTGCCAGGGCGAGCTGCAGCTCAGCCAGATGTTGCTGCCTGAGCTCATCCGCCTCCCGAGCGAGGAAGACATGTCCGACTTGAGCGCGCCGGTCCTGGCCACGTTCATCGTCTACGTGGTGGCCGTGATCGCGGTGGGAGTCTGGGCCTACGCCCGGACACATACCTTCGCTGACTTCGCGCTGGGCGGGCGCAGGCTCAGCGCGCCGGTCGCAGCGCTCTCCGCCGGCGCGAGCGACATGTCCGGCTGGCTGTTCCTCGCCCTCCCCGGGGCCGTCTACGCAGCCGGGATCGGCGCGAGCTGGATCGCCGTGGGTCTGGCCGCCGGCACCTATCTGAACTGGCTGCTCGTCGCGCCGAGACTACGCACCTACACCGAGCGGGCCGGCAACGCCGTCAGCCTGTCGGCCTATCTGGAGGAGCGGTTCGAGGACCGCACCCGGTCGCTGCGGATGGTCTCCGCCGCCGTGACCGTCGTGTTCTTCACCGTGTACGTCGCCAGCGGTCTCGTGGCCGGCGGGCTGCTGTTCGGGCAGGTCTTCGGCGTCGCCTTCGAACTCGGGGTGGTGCTGACCGCCTTGGTCATCGTCACCTACGCGTGCCTCGGCGGCTTTCTCGCGGTCAGTCTGACGCACGTCATGCAGGGCACGCTGATGGCCGTGGCGCTGCTGGTGCTCCCCCTGGTCGGCATCGCAGCGCTCGGGGGCTTCGGCTCCCTGGAGGAATCCCTCGACAGCAAGACGCCGAGTCTGCTGGACGTCGGCGCGGAGGCCGGATTCATCGACGGCCGGTGGACCGCGGGCGGGTCGCTCGGTGCCGTGGCGATCGTGTCTCTGCTCGCCTGGGGCCTGGGCTACTTCGGACAGCCGCACATCCTGGCCCGCTTCATGGGCATCCGCAGCACCCGGGCCGTCCCGGCGGCCCGGCGCATCGGCACGGCCTGGGTGCTGATCGTACTCGCCGGCGCCACTCTCGTGGGCCTGGTGGGAATCGCCCAGCTCGACACGCCGCTCAGGAACCCCGAGACGGTGTTCATCGCTCTGAGCGAGACCCTGCTCAATCCCTGGGTAGCGGGGCTGATGCTGGTCGCCGTGCTCGCCGCGATCATGTCGACGGCGGACAGCCAACTGCTGGTGTCGTCCGTCGCACTCACTGAGGACTTCTACCGCGCGTTCCTCAGCCGACGCGCGTCGGACCGGACGCTGGTGTGGGTCGGGCGCGGTGCGGTGGTGGTGGTGATCGTCGTCGCCTGTGTGATCGCGCTGGGCGGCGGCGGGGTGCTGAACATCGTCGCCTACGCCTGGGCCGGGTTCGGTGCGGCCTTCGGGCCGGTCGTTCTGCTGTCGCTGTACTGGCCACGGATGACCTGGGCGGGGGCGATGGCCGGAATCGTTTCGGGCGCCGCCACGGTGCTCCTGTGGGACAGGGTCAATCCGCTGCTGGGGCCGCTCGAGTCGGACATCTACGAGATGGTCCCGGGTGTACTGGTCGCCACGGTGGTCGCGTTGTTCTTCGGCAGGTTCGTCGGCAGGCCGCCGCAGCGGGCCTTCTGGCGGATGCCGGGGGGCGGGGTCAGCCAGCTGCTGCTCGTCCCGTTCCTGGCCGACGCCCCGGTCGGTGTGGCGGTGCTCGACACCGACCTGCGCTACGTCTGGGTGAACAAGGTGCTTGGTCGGCTGATCTCCCCGGACCGACGGCTGGGGCGCCAGGTGGGGGAGGTACTGCCGAAACCCGAGGCAGAGGCATTCGAGGAAAGGATGCGGACCGTCCTGCGGACCGGGGCCCCGGTGATGGACCACGAGTTCCGGGCGGTCGGTCACCCCGCGCCCTACCGAGAGCGGGCGTACTCGGCGTCGTTCTTCGGCATGAAGGACCGACGCGGCCGCCAGGTAGGCGTCTGGTACATGATCATCGATGTCACCGAGCGCCGGCGGGCGCAGGAGCGTCTCGCCCTCCTGAACGAGGCGAGTGCCCGCATCGGCAGTGCGCTGGATGTGCAGCTGACCGCCCAGGAGCTGGCCGACAACGCCGTGCCCGCGCTCGCCGACTTCGTCGCCGTCGACCTGCTGGAGTCGGTCATCCGGGGTGAGGAGCCGGCTCCCGGGCCGGTGGACCTCGGTCCGGTGATCCGCCGCGCAGGGCAGAGATCCGTCCGCAAGGGAAACCCGGAGGCGCGGCTGACCGTGGGGGAAGTGGTCCAGCGCGCCCCGTCCTCGCCTGTCGCCCGCTGCCTGCTGGAGAGCCGGACCCTGGTGGAGGACCTGGAGCACTCACCCGAGGCATGGGTGGCCATGGACCCCTCGCTGGCGTCCGCCATCCGCCGGTTCGACCTCCGCGCCGTGATGGTGGTGCCGGTACAGGCCCGCGGCGTGACCCTGGGCGCGGCGACTTTCGTCAGGTCCGGGCGCCGTGCGTGGCCCTTCGAGGCGGACGACGTGCGCCTCGCCGAGGAGCTCGTCTCCCGGGCCGCCGTCTCCATCGACAACGCGCGCCGCTTCACCCGGGAGCGGACGGCGGCCCGGTCGATGCAGCGCTATCTGCTGCCGCAGGAACTGAGCGGCGGATCCGCGCTGGAGGTGGCGTCGTGGTACTGCCCGGCCGACGCGCCGAGCGGCGTGGGCGGTGACTGGTTCGACGTGATCCCCCTGTCCGGCGCGCGGGTCGCCCTGGTCGTCGGGGATGTGGTCGGACACGGCATCAACTCCGCAGCGACGATGGGACGGCTGCGCACGGCCGTGCGCACCCTCGCCAACCTGGACCTCCCCCCCGACGAACTGCTGGCTCACCTGGACGACCTGGTGATCGGCCTCATGGAGTCGCCCGTCAGCGACGAGCCGGCGTCGTCGGAGAACGAGAACGTGAGCGCCGCGATGATGGGGGCCACCTGTCTGTACGCCGTGTACGACCCGGTGACCGGGGTGTGCACCCTGGCCCGGGCGGGTCACCTTCCGCCGGTGGTCGTCGGCCCGGACGGCTCCGTCGACTTCCTGGACCTGCCGGCCGGACCGCCGATCGGCCTCGGTTCCCTGCCCTTCGAGTCCGTGGAGCTCGAACTGGCCGAGGGCAGCCTGATCGGGCTCTACACCGACGGCCTGATCCAGGCCCCGGACCGGGACATCGACGTCGGTCTCTCCCGGCTGCAGGAAACACTCGCCGCACCCGGCTCGCCGCGAGAGATCGGCGACAACGTCGTCGACGCACTGCTGGTAGTCCCGCCGCGCGACGACGCGGCCCTGCTCCTCGCCCGGACGCGCCTGCTGGGCTCGGACCGGGTCGCGTCCTGGGATCTGCCCGCGGACCCCGCCGCCGTCTCGGACGCCCGCAGCGTCGCCACCCGGCAACTGTCGGAATGGGGTCTGGAGGACCTGACGTTCATCACGGAACTGATCGTCAGCGAGCTGGTGACCAACGCCATCCGCCACGCCGTCGGCCCGATCGTCCTGCGGCTGATCCGGGACCGGGCACTGATCTGCGAGGTGTCCGACGCCAGCAACACCTCACCCCGGCTGCGTCACGCCCGGACCACGGACGAGGGAGGGCGGGGGCTCCTGATCGTCGCACAGCTCGCCCGGCGCTGGGGGACGCGCTACACCAAGACCGGGAAGATCATCTGGACGGAGCAGGGCATCGCCGAGCCGCCGTCCACCTGAAAGGGGTCGCGCAGCAAGGGGACCGGCCGGGCAACCGCCCCCCTGGCCGCCGGGCACCGGGTCGGTCAGCGGGTACCGGCTCCCGGGCGGGACGGACCGCCGGGGCGGGGGTACACCCTGGACTGCTTCACGCTTCCGAACGCGAAGCTCGACTCGATGGACGCGATGCCGGGAATCGCATGAATCCGGGTCCGCACCAGCACCTCGTACGCCTCGAGACTCTCGATGACGACCCTGAGCAGGTAGTCGCTGCTGCCCGCCATCAGGTAGCAGTCCTGGATGTGCTCGATGAGTCCGACGTGTTCTTCGAACAGGTTGACGGCCTCGGCGGTGTGGCGTTCCAGCCGGACCCGTACGAATACGGTGATCGGCAGCCCGAAGGCGACCTGGTCGACCATGGCCGTGTAGCCGCTGATCAGGCCGGAGTCCTCGAGGCGGCGGACCCGGCGCAGACAGGGTGACGGGGACAGGCGCCTCGGCCCGACGCGGCAGTCTCTGCGGCACGTCGAGACGGCACTGCAGAACGCGGCACGAACGCTCTACTCCATGCCGCCGGAGCACGGTGCCGCCGTCGTCACCACGATCCTCGCGGACGACGCGCTGCGGAGCCTGTGGCGGGAGGAGCTCGACGCCATGCGCGGACGGATCACGGCCAACCGGGCGGACCTGGTCGGGAACCTCCGGGCGCTGGGCTGCTCGGACCTCGCAGAGCCCCTCGCGCGGCAGAAGGGCATGTTCTCGATGCTGCCACTGGGCTCGGACGCGATGCGCCGTCTGCGACGGCAGTTCGCCGTCTACGGCACGGCTTCGGGACGCATCAACATCGCCGGCATTCCGGCGCACCGGATCCCGTACCTGGCTCAGGGCGTCGCCGCGGTGTGCGACTCCGCGCCCGGAGCGCATGTGGCACCGGCCGTGCCCGCGCCGCGCTGACGAGGCCGTCCGCCGGGGACGGGGCAGCGGGCCCTCCACCCCTCGAGTGCCACCGGACCGGTCCACCGTCCGCGGCAAGCGCCGGGCGCGGGCGGGCCACAGCCGGGTCACCCGGTCCCGGGGTTCTCCGCATGGGTCAGGTTCACACCGCTCGTGGGGTCGAACAGATGCATCCTGGAGGTGTCCACCCACAGCTGTGCCTCGTCCCCCTCGCGCACCCGGGTCGCGCTGCTGAGCCGGGTGACGATCTGGTGTCCGCTGACGCCCGCGTCACCGACGCCCGCATCCGCCGCGAGTTCCGCGAGTTCCGACGTCTCGGCGGGCTGCCAGTCGTCCTCCGCGAAGTAGGCGTACACGTCCGACCCCAGGGACTCGACCACGCCCACGGTCGCGGTGAAGGTCATACCCGTCCGGCCCGGCTCGACCAGGCTCGCGTCCTCGAAAGCCTCTGGACGCAGCCCCAGGATGAGGTCACGGGGAGCGTGCCGCCGCTCCAGTGTGCGCAACACGTCCGTTTCCAGGGACAGTTCTCCGACACTGGTGTGCAGGGAGTTCTCCTCGAGCGTGGCGTGCAGGAAGTTCATCGCAGGCGAACCGATGAAGCCGGCGACGAACAGGTTGCGCGGCTCGTCGTACAGATACTGCGGCGTGCCGACCTGCTGGACCAGCCCGCCGCGCATCACGACGACCCGGTCCCCGAGGGTCATCGCCTCGGTCTGGTCGTGGGTGACGTAGACCGTGGTGGTACCGAGGCGCTGCTGCAGACGGGAGATCTGGGTACGCATCTGCACCCGGAGCTTGGCGTCCAGGTTGGACAGCGGCTCGTCCATCAGGAACGCCTTGGGATCCCGGACGATCGCGCGGCCCATCGCCACCCGCTGGCGCTGGCCGCCCGACAGATTGGCCGGCTTGCGGTCCAGATGCTCCGTCAGGTCGAGGATACGCGCGGCCTCCTCCACCTTGGTGCGGATCACGGCCTTGTCCGTCTTCGCCAGGCGCAGCGCGAAGCCCATGTTGTCGCGGACGCTCATGTGCGGGTACAGCGCGTAGGACTGGAACACCATGGCGATGTCACGGTCCTTGGGCGCCTTGTCGTTGACGATCCGGCCGCCGATCCGCAGCGTTCCCTCGGTGATGTC
Organism: Streptomyces sp. CAI-85; assembly: GCF_013363615.1. NCBI lineage: Bacteria > Bacillati > Actinomycetota > Actinomycetes > Kitasatosporales > Streptomycetaceae > Streptomyces > Streptomyces sp. CAI-85. Next base: position 68,938 of record NZ_JAANNX010000022.1, read on the forward strand.
CTCGAGACCGGCGATCATGTTGAGCGTCGTAGACTTCCCGCAACCCGACGGGCCAACCAGGATGACGAACTCCCCGTCAGCGATTTCGAGGTTGACGTCCCGCACGGCCACGGCACCATCCGGGTACTTCTTGGTGATGCCCTCGAGAACGATCTCGGCCACGGTGACTACTCCCTTGTCCTGACGGCCGGCTGTGCCGGTCAGCCCTTCACGGCGCCGGAGGTGAGCCCGGCGACGATGCGCCGCTGGAACAGCAGCACGAACACGATGATCGGAACAGTGATGACAACGGCCGCCGCGGCGATGGAACCGGTCGGCTGGGCGAACTGACTGCTCCCGGTGAAGAACGCGATCGCCGCCGGAACGGTCCGCGCCGCCGTTGTCGACGTCAGCGAGATCGCGAAGAGGAAGTCGTTCCAGCAGAAGATGAAGACCAGGATGGCGGTGGTGAACACACCGGGCGCCGCCAGCGGGGCGATCACCAGCCGGAACGCCTGCGCGGGCGTGGCCCCGTCGACCTTGGCCGCCTTCTCGAGGTCCCATGGGATCTCACGGAAGAAGGCCGAGAGGGTGTAGATCGCGAGCGGGAGCGAGAAAGTCATATACGGAATGATCAGCCCCGGCCAGGTGTCGAAGATGCCCAGGATCCGTTCGATGTTGAACAACGGGGACACGAGAGAGATCGGGGGGAACATCGCGATCAGCAGCGACATCCCGATCAGCAGGCGCTTGCCGGGAAACCGCAGGCGGGCGACCGCATAGGCGGCCATGGTGCCCAGTACCACGGCGATCGCCGTGGAGATGAGCGCGATGCCGATCGAGTTGATGAGCGCTCTGGTGAACTCCGAGGTGTCGAAGATTCCCCGGTAGTTCTCCCACGTCCACTTCGTCGGGATGAAGTTTCCGTCCGTGACGGTCGACGGGTCCTTGAAGGACAGGGCGACGATCCACCACACCGGGAACAGGGCATAGGCGATGACGACGATGTTGGCGACGGTCCATGCCGTGGTGTGCCGCTTGCCTGCACCGGCCATCAGCGTCCCACTTCCTGCGAGCCGGGGGCGGCAGCCCCGAAGAGTTTGATGAAGACGAAGGCGATCACTGCCACGCACAGGAAGATGAGCACGGAGATCGCCGACCCGATGCCGAGGTTGAGGGCCGTGAACAGGTTGTCGTAGCCGAGGATCGACACCGAACCCGTGCCGTGGGCACCGGCCGTCAGGATGTAGATGTTGTCGAAGATCCTGAATGCGTCCAGGGTCCGGAAGAGCAGTGCCACCAGGATCGCCGGCTTCATCAGGGGGACGGTCACCAGAACGAACCTCTGCCAGGAGCCCGCCCCGTCCACCTGCGCGGCACGCAGCGTCTCCTCCGGCACCAGGGCCAGGCCGGCCAGGAGCAGCAGGGCCATGAAGGGTGTGGTCTTCCATACCTCGGCCAGGATGATCAGCCCGATCGCCGGCCACTGTTCGGTCAATGGCGCGTCCCCCGCGGGCAGCAGCGCCGCGAGATAGCCGGTGCCCGGCGTCCACGCGTACTGCCACGAGTACGCTGCCACCACCGTCACGATGCCGTACGGCACGAGGATGGCGGTGCGCACCGCTCCACGGCCGAACAACGTCCGGTGCATGACCAACGCCAGCGCGAAGCCGAGCACCAGTTCCACGGCCACCGAGACCGCGGTGATGACGAGGGTGACCCAGAACGCCTCCCACCAGAAGTCGGAGGACAGCACGGCCCCGTAGTTGCTCAGCCCGACGAATTCCGCACGGCTCGGGAACCGGAGGTCGTAGCGCTGGAGCGAGAGGTAGACGGCGTAGCCGATGGGATACGCCGTGACCGCGATCATGACCACGACGGCCGGGGCGCACAGCAACCAGCCCAGGCGGCGCTCCTGCCGGGCGCCCTCGGAGAGGATCTTCGCCGGGCCCGTCGGCGCGGCGGGCCGTGCTGTGCCGGAGTCCACGGAGGCCGGTCGGTTCACGGGATCAACCCCTTGGATTCGAGAGCCTCGACGATCTGGGTCCCGATGCGCTCGACGTCACTGCGCGGCGAGATCGCCGAGGGGGGCGAGAGCGTGTGCGAGATGGTGATGGAGACGTTCTGGTAGGCCGGGGTCTTGGGCCGGATGCTGGCGTTCTCGAGTGCGTCCAGCACCTCGGACGCGAACGGATAGTCCTCGGCGAGCGCCGGGTCCGTGTACAACGAGCGGAGCGTGGGCGGCAGTCCGCCCTTGAGCGCCGCGGTGATCTGGTTCTGCCGGTTGCGCAGGCACAGGGCGGCCTCGAAGGAGAGGTCGGGATGACGGGAGTACGCCCCTACCGCCAGGTCGATGCCGCCGATGGTGGGCTTCGCCGGCCGCCCCGGATCCACCCCGGGATACGGCGCCCAGCGGAAGCTCTTGAACAGGTCCGGCTTGTTCGCCTTCATCGACGGATACACGAACGGGTAGTTGAGTTCGAAGGCGGCGGTTCCGGACTCCATGGCCAGCCGGTTCTGGTCCTCCATCTGGTTGGGCAGCGACGGGTCGGCCGCCGGCGACCTGGCCAGCTCCCGCATGATGCCCGCCGCCCGGACGGCGGGAGGTCCGAGCGACGGCGCCGTGGCCGCCGCGTTCAGAATGGACCCGCCCGCGCTTTCGACGAGCGTGTTGAACCAGACGGTGAGCCCCTCGTACTGGGCGCCCTGGATCTCCACGTAGTGGGGTTTACCCTGCCGCGCGAGTTCGCGTGCCATGGTCAGCATCTCGCTCCAGGTCCCGGGGGGCCGGGGCACGAGGTCGGTGCGGTACCAGAGCAGCTGGGTGTTGGTGTTGTAGGGGACGGCGTACAGCCGACCGTTCCAGGTGGCGGTCTGCAGCGGTACCTCGAGGGTGCCCTCGGTGGCACGCCGGCGGTTCTCGCCGGTCCACGGCAGAATCCACTCGGCCTCGGCGAACTCGGCGGGCCAGGTGACGTCGAGCCCCATGATGTCGACGGTGTCGTCCTGCGCGGCGAGCCGTCGAACAAGCTGCTGGCGTTGCCCGTCGGCGGTGCGCGGCAGCTTGTTGTACGCAATGCGGTACCGCCCGCCGGAGGCACTGCTGCAGGAGTCCGCCGCGCTCTGCAGCGCACCGGAGTCGTCGGGGAAGTTGTACCAGTTCAGGGTGACCGTGCCGGAGGTGCCGGAGTCGCAGGCGCCGAGCAGCACGGCGAGCAACGGCAGGGCGGCGAGCACCCGCAGCGCGCGAGAGGCCCGGCGCCCACCGCCGCGGGTCCGCCGAGCACCGGGTGCGCCGGGGAGGTCGTGTGCCGCCACCGCTCGCCTCACGCGCTCCACGCTCCTTCGAGTCCGGCAGTGTGTCCCGGCGGGCCCCGCCCGCGGGTTCCCGTTCCGCCGACCGTAGGGGCGCCACACGGCGGGGCGGGCCACTCGCAACGTGTCGTCGTGGGTGGTCACCCGTTTGGATGATCCGGTCCACGAGTGCCGGACGGCGCGACCGGCGCGCGCCGGTTCGGGCCTCCTTCGGCCGGGGCTGATGGCGCCGGGGCGGCCCGTGACGCTGCCGGTGCGGCGACACCTTGTGTCGGTGCGCCGCACTGCCCCGTCCGTCGTCGAGGATGGCCGGAGTCCGGCGGCTGTGCGGGACCGGAGCGTGCCCGACCGGCACCCTGTCCCTGGGAGCCGGTCCGGACGTGATGCCGTCCGGACCAGGAGGCCGTTCATGAATCGTCCCGCCGGCACGGTGGTCATCGGGATCGGCAACGAGTTCCGGCGCGACGACGGGGTGGGGTGGGCCGTTGTCGCACTGCTGCGGGATCGGGCCACCGAGCAGCCGCTGCCCGCGGGCACCGCCCTGGTGCAGTCCGACGGAGACCCGGGCAGGCTGATCGGGCTCTGGGAGAACGCCGGACTCGCCGTCGTCGTCGACGCCTGCTTCCCCCGGCCGACCCGCCCGGGACGGGCACACCGGTGGTGCACGGCCACGGGCGGCGCGCTCCGTGCGGCCGCCCCGGCGAGGAGCAGCACGCACGGCTTCGGTCTCGCCGAGGCGCTGTATCTCGGTGACCGTCTCGGGCGCTGTCCGGGCCGCGTCGTCGTGTACGCCGTCGAGGGTGCGGACCACGCACCGGGCCGAGGGCTGACCCCGGCGGTGGCATCGGCGGTCCCCCGCCTGGTGCGGAGGATCGAGGGGGACATCCGGCGGTACGACGCGGCCCCGGCACCCGGTGTCCGGGCCGAGTGAGCCACGTGCCCGGCGGGCCCGCCCTGTCCGGCCGCATTGAGCGCTGCGGCCACCGGGCGGTCGCGGCAAGGGTCCACCGCCACGCGGGGAACCGCTGAACGGCCCGGCCTGTCCAGGGGGACACGCCGGACATGGTTCGGCGACGACCGGCCGCGCAGCTGACAGACTGCCAGCGACCGGCTGCCCACCGCACAGCCGTGGCACCGCGGACCGTGGCGCCCCGCCGCGCCGACTCGGGCCGTGGCTCCCGTAGACCGAGAGGCAGACCATGGCCGCACCCGGCGCGACATCCGGCCACCGGGCCGAGGCGGTTCTCGACCGTGACGGTCTGGACGGGCTGGTGCGTGTCCTGAGGCTCCTCGGACGCACGGTGATCGGACCGACGCTGCGTGACGGCGCGATCGTCCTCGACGAACTGGACTCTGCCGAGGCGCTGCCCTACGGGTGGGGGGTGGAGCTCGAGGCGGGACGGTACAGGACGCGCCGTCGGGAGGACGGAGCCGCTTTCGCGCACAGCGCCGGACCCCAGTCATGGAAGCCCTTCCTGCATCCCGAGCGGATCCGCCAGTGGACCGCGGACCGCCGTTCCGACGGCCGGCTGAGCGTGCACGAGGAGAGCCCGGAGAGCGTGTCCTACGCGTTCCTCGGCGTGCGGCCCTGCGATCTGCGTGCCATCCAGATCCTTGACCGGGTGATGGCCGGCGGCCGCTACCGGGACCCTGCCTACCTCTCCCGGCGGACGGGGGTGTTCCTGATCGCCGCCGAGTGCACCGAGCCGGGTGCCACCTGCTTCTGTGTCTCGATGGGTTCCGGGCCGGCCGCCGACACCGGATACGACCTCGCCCTCACCGAGGTCGTGGACGGCGACGGCCACCGCTTCCTGTGCCGGAGCGGGAGCGAGGAGGGTGATGCGGTGCTCGCGAAACTCCCGCACCGGAGCGCCGACGCGGCCACCAGCAGCGCCGCGGCCCGTGCCGTCGGCGCTGCCGCCGAGCACATGGGCAGGTCCATGCCCCCGGTGGACCTGCGCGCGCTGATGCGCGACTCGCTGGACGCGCAGCGCTGGGACGACGTGGCGTCCCGCTGCCTGAGCTGCGGCAACTGCACCATGGTCTGCCCCACCTGCTTCTGCACGACCACCGAGGACGTCACCGACCTGACCGGCGACCACGCCGAGCGCTGGCGTCGCTGGGACTCCTGCTACGACCTCGATTTCTCCCTGCTGCACGGCGGACCGGTCCGGGCCACCCCGCACAGCCGCTACCGCCAGTGGCTCACCCACAAACTGGGCACCTGGCACGACCAGTTCGACAGCTCCGGCTGTGTCGGCTGTGGCCGATGCATCGTCTGGTGCCCCACCGGCATCGACCTCACGGAGGAGGCTCGTGCCCTGCACCAGGAGACCGGGGCGGGGGGAACCGCGCAGTGACGCCCGGGACGGACCTGCCCGCGGACGAGACGGTGCTCGCCTCCCTCACCCCGGAGCACCGGACGCGGTTGATGTCGCTCGCCCGTGACGTCTCCTTCGCCGGCGCCACGCGCGTCTTCGAGGAGGGCGGTGGGGCGGACCGCTTCTGGATCCTGCGTACGGGAGCGGTCGACCTCGACATCCAGGTGCCCGGGCGGGGGCGCGCCGTGGTGGAAACACTCGGCGCGGGTGAGCTGCTCGGCTGGTCGTGGCTGTGCCCGCCCCGACAGTGGCATCTCGGCGCAGGGACCCGGGGCCCGGTCTGCGCCTGGGAGTTCGACGCCTCGTCGGTTCGCGATCTGTGCTCCGAACAGCCGGCGCTGGGCCTGGCGCTGGTCACCGTCGTGGCCGGAACCGTCGGGGAGCGGCTGAGGGCGACCCGCACCCGGCTGCTCGATCTGTACGGACCACAGGAGAGCAGGCCGACGTCATGAGCCTCGTCCCCGTGCCCCACCGGCTGGTGGACCGTCAGGAGGAGGCACCCGGCACGGTGACGCTCGTGATGGAACCGGTCGAGGAGCCGCTACCTCCTTTCGCCCCGGGCCGTTTCGCGATGGTGTACGCATTCGGTGCCGGCGAGATTCCGCTGTCCGTGTCCCGGATCGGTGACGGCGGGCGGCTGACCCACACGGTCCGCGCCGTCGGCGCCGTCTCCCGCGCGCTGTGCGGCTTGCGGATCGGCGAGGCGGTCGGCATGCGGGGCCCGTTCGGTCTCGGCTGGGACCTGGCCGCAGCCCGCGGCCAGGACCTGCTCGTCGTCGCCGGCGGGATCGGCCTCGCCCCGCTGCGTCCCGTGGTCCACGCGGTCCTCGACGAGGTTCACGCGTACGGGCGCCTGAACGTCCTCGCCGGTGCCCGCACACCCGGCGATCTGCTGTACCAGGACGAGTTCCCCGGCTGGGGAAGGCCGTTCTGTGCCGTCACCACCGACCTTCCCTCCGCCGCTTGGACCGGCCGTGTGGGGGTCGTCACCACACTGCTGGGCGAGGCCCGCTTCACACCGGCCGACACCACCGCCTTCGTGTGCGGTCCCGAAGCCATGATCCGCGCCACCGCCCGCGCGCTGATCCACCGGGGTGTCCGCCCCGACCGCGTCCAGGTCTCCCTCGAGCGCAACATGCGCTGCGCCGTGGGTCACTGCGGGCACTGCCAGCTCGGGCCCCTGCTGCTGTGCCGCGACGGCCCGGTCGTGACCCACGACCGGGCCGAGTCCCTGCTCACCGTACGGGAGCTGTGAGATGAGCACCCCCATCGCGGCCGAACCGCGTCCACGTCCACGGCTCGGCGTGTTCAAGTTCGCCTCGTGCGACGGCTGCCAGCTCACCCTCCTCAACTGCGAGGACGAACTGCTGGGTCTTGCCGCGAAGTTGGAGATCTCGCACTTCACCGAGGCGTCCAGTGACATCGCACCAGGGCCGTACGACCTGTCGCTCGTCGAGGGGTCGGTCAGCACCCCCGAGCACGTGAACCGCATCCGGCGCATCCGCGCCGACTCCCGCCACCTGGTCACGATCGGTGCCTGCGCCACGGCCGGCGGTGTCCAGGCCTTGCGCAACTACGCCGATGTCGAGGAGTACCTGGCGACCGTCTACGCACGTCCCGACTTCATCGAGACGCTCGCGACTTCCACACCCATCTCCGCCCATGTGCCCGTCGACTTCGAACTGCGCGGCTGCCCCATCGACCGCGGCCAGCTCGTGGAGGTCGTCACGGCCTACCTCAGCGGCCGGAAGCCCGGCATCCCGAACCACAGTGTCTGCTTCGCCTGCAAGCGGCGCGGCAACGTGTGCGTCACGGTCGCCCACGGCACTCCGTGTCTGGGGCCCGTCACACACGCGGGCTGCGGAGCCCTGTGCCCCACCTACGGGCGCGGGTGCTACGGCTGTTTCGGACCGGCCGCCACCACGAATCTCCCCGCGCTGGTCCCGCTGATGCACCGAGACGGGATGAGCGACGACGACATCGGCAGGTTCCTGCACACTTTCGACGTGTCGGCCTTCCGCGCCGTGGAGGAGGAAGGACCTCGATGAGCGCGCACACCTCCCGCTCCCGGGTCCTGCGTATCCCGGCACTCACCCGCGTCGAGGGCGAGACCGCCCTGCATCTGCGGATCGACGACGGCACCGTCAGCGAGGCCCGGCTCGACATCTACGAACCTCCGCGCTTCTTCGAGGCGTTTCTCCGGGGAAGAGCCCACACGGAGCCCCCGGACCTCACCTCCCGCATCTGCGGAATCTGCCCGGTGGCCTATCAGATGAGTGCCTGCCGGGCGATCGAGGACGCCTGCGGCATCGTCGTCGACGGACAACTCGCCGCCCTGCGCCGCCTCCTGTACTGCGGTGAGTGGATCGAGAGCCAGACTCTGCACATCCACATGCTGCACGCCCCGGACTTCCTCGGCCACGACGACGTGATCGGCATGTCCCGCACGCACCTGACCCACGTCGAACGTGGGCTGCGCCTCAAGCAGAGCGGCAACGCCATCGTCGAAACCCTCGGGGGGCGGGCGATCCACCCCGTCAACGTCCGCCTCGGCGGCTTCCACCGCGTCCCCGCCCGCGCCGAGCTGCGCCCCCTTGCCGAGCGTCTGCGCGCCGCTCTCGACGACGCCTGGGACACGGTGCGCTGGGTCGCGGGCTTCGACTTCCCCGACGCCGAGTGCAACGCCGACCTGCTCGCCCTCGCCGAGGTGGGCACCTACGCCATCGAGTCCGGCGTCCCCACCGTACTCCCACACGACAGAACCCTCCCGGTGCGGTCCTTCCCCGTCGCCGAGTTCTCCCGCCACGTCGTCGAAGAGCAGGTCCCCCACTCCACCGCCCTGCACTCGCGGCTCGACGGCCGACCGCATCTCACCGGTTCCCTCGCCCGCTACGCCGTCAGCGGGCACCTGCTCTCCCCCACGGCACTGGAAGCCGCGCGGGAGGCAGGGCTGAGCGACCCGCCGCTGCTCGCCGGCGCGGCGGGCAGCGAGCGCGGCGAGGTCTGCAGGAACCCCTACCGGAGCATCCTGGTGCGCGCCGTCGAGGTCTTGTACGCCGTGGAGGAAGCGCTCAGGATCATCGACGCGTACGAGCCCCCGGCCCTCTCGCACCTGGAGGTGCCGGCCCGGGCGGGCGCCGGGCACGGCGCCACGGAGGCGCCGCGTGGCCTGCTCCACCACCGCTACGCGCTCGACGTCGAGGGCCGTGTCGTCGACGCGTCCATCATCCCGCCGACCGCCCAGAACCAGGGGGTCATCGAGGATGATCTGCGCCGGCTCGTCCAGGGCTCGCTCGACCGAGGCGAGGCTCCCGAGGCGGAGCTCACCCGGCTCTGCGAGCGGGCCGTCCGCAACCATGACCCGTGCATCTCGTGCTCGGCCCACTTCCTGGAGCTGGACATCGAGCAGATCCCGGGAACCGGCTGACGGTCGCCGGCCCGGCGGGATCCGCGAGAGGTACGGCCCGCGAGGAGGGGCCGCAGGCGGGGGTGCGGAGCCCGGCGACGCGCATCCCCTCTCACGGCGCCCCGGGGTCCCGGCCGTGGTCGGCGGCGTACGCGGCGAAGACCTCCCGCGGGCCGCCGCCCGTGTGGAGGAACCGCTGGTCGAGTACGGCGGCGAGGTCCCGCAGCGCACCGTCGAGCACGTCGCCGGCCAGTCGCACGTCGGGACGCCGCGCCGCCTGTCCGAGCCGTGCGAGGGTGAGAGCGTGGTCGGCCATGGCCGCCAGTGACGCGTTGTCCTCCCCGTCGTGGAAGTAGTACGCCTCCGCGTACTGCGTGAAGTCGATCCGGACGCGTACGACGTCGTTGGCGATGCCGTCCAGCAGCAGCGCACCCGTGGTGGAGTCGATCTGCTGTGCGGTGGGATCCGCTTCACGCAGCAGGGCGAGCCGGACGGCCAGGATCCGTCTTCGGGTGAGCGCCGGGTAGACCTCGAGCACCCAGGACACCGTGGCCGTCAGGAGAGCGAAACCGACGAGGGCCTCGAGCGGTGAGATCAGGCGGAGCCAGCTCTCACCGGGAGCGATGTCTCCGAGGCCCAGCGTGGTCACCGTGACGATCGACAAGTACAGGGAGTCGAGCAGCGCCGGCTCCCGGGGTGCCACGGATCCGGGGGCGAAGGCGAACGCCTCGGGCATGTGAGGCCAGTAGATGACGGCCCAGCCGAAGATGACGGAGAGGGCCCAGGCACCGACGACTGTCACCATGGCGAGTGGCCCGACGCGCCCGACCACCCTCCTGCGGGCGCGAAAGCGCCGGGCCAGTCGCCACAGTGCCGTCATCACGAGGCGGCTGAGGCCTCCTCGTCGGGTCGGGTGCCACAGGGTGTGGAACAGGTCCCGCAGGGCAACCATGACGAGCCCGGCCCCCGCAAGCGAGACCAACCACTTCATCCATGCCTCCCGGGTCACTACTCTAAGAGGCCGCGCGGATAGGCGTGCGGTCATGGTCGGCGGTTCGGGCGTTCGTCCCAGCGGTGAGTGGTCCATGCCTGCCGGATCAGGCTGCGCACGGTGATGATCGTGTCGGCGAGGTCGAAGAAGGCGTCGATGACGGTGGCTCGGCGCTCGTAGCAGCGGGCGAGCCGGTGGAAGGCGTTTTGCCAGGCGTGGATGCGTTCGACATGCCAACGCTGACTGGCCTGGATGGGCGCCTTCTCGCCCTTGTGTGCGATGCGTCCGCCGCGTTCACAGAGCAGTGTGCGGGTCTTGTCCGAGTCGTAGCCAGCGTCCAGATGCACGGTGGTGTCGTCGGTTGACGGCCCCAGGTTGTCCAGACGGTCCAAGGTGGGGGCGAGCAGGGGAGAATCGTGGCGGTTGGCGCCGGCCAGGACACGCCCCAGTGGAATGCCGTGTCCGTCCGTCATGCCCGAGCGTTTCAGGCCTCGTACGGCTTGGTATCCGTGGCGGAGGCGACATCGGAGAGCCGGCAGACGGAGCGTACCGCCGTGTTCGACGCCGAGGGGGTGCCTCCGTGGGCGATGAGGTGGGGGACATGCCGCGAGGCGTGCGGGCGCAGAGGCGAGCCAAGTGCACGGCCGAGAGAGACGCGAGTCTGTGTGCGTCGTCAACAGACTTGATTCGGGGGTCGAAGTGTCGCCCCGTGTACGCTGGGGTCATGACGGACAAAGCCGCTTCATCGGTCGGCCCGCTGGTGACCGGTGCCGAGATCGCCCGGCTTGCCGGAGTCACTCGGGCCGCTGTCTCCAACTGGCGCCGGCGCTACGACGACTTCCCGGCGCCGGCGGGAGGTGGTGCGGGCAGTCCGCTCTATGCGCTCGCCGAGGTCCAGGAATGGCTGGACCGGCAACGCAAGGGCCAGGAGGTCTCGCCCGAGGTCGAGTTGTGGCAGGCGATGAGGGCCGTCTATGGGGAGCAGATGGTCGTGGGCCTGGCGCAGGTCGCCGCGGTGCTGGCCGGCCGAACCGAACCGGAGCTGCCGGACGGCGTCGCCGCCCGGATCCGCGAACTCGTCCGAACCGCGTCGCCTGTCGACCTCGTGAACGGACTTACCGACCGGTTCTTGGATTCCGCTCGGCGTGCGGGGTCGGATCAGGTTACTCCGGAGCGTGTGGTGCGTGCCGTGTGCCACTTCGCTCCCGAACTGACGTCCGATGCAACGGTCTTCGACCCGGCCTGTGGCATCGGGGTCCTGCTCCTGTCCGTCGCTTCCGAGGCCGGGAGCCGCTGCCGTGGCCAGGAACTGGACACCGACAGCGCCCGCTTCGCGCAGCTCCGCGCCGATGTCCTGGGCCGGGCGGACGTGCACATCGTCGCCGGCGATTCCCTGCGCGCGGATGAATGGCACGACCTCAAGGCGGATCTGGTCGTCTGTGACCCTCCGGCAGGCGTGACCGAGTGGGGGCGGGAGGAGCTGCTGCTCGACTCCCGCTGGGACCTCGGCACCCCGTCCAAGGCCGAGGGCGAGCTCGCCTGGCTCCAGCACGCGTACGCCCGTACCGTGGCCGGCGGCCAGGTCATCATGGTCATGCCGGCTTCGGTCGCCTACCGCAAAGCAGGTCGCCGCATCCGGTCGGAACTCGTACGCCGGGGCATCCTGCGCCAGGTGGTCGCCCTGCCGCCGGGCACGGCCACCTCCCACGCCCTTCCTGTCCATCTGTGGTGTCTGCGGCGTCCCGAGAGCCAGGGAGGGGCGGACACGCAGCAGACCGTGCGTATGGTCGACCTGACGGACAACAGTCCCGACGGGGAGCTGGAACCACGCCCCGACCAGGTGGCCGACGTACCGCTGATCGAACTCCTCGACGACACCGTCGACCTGACACCCGGGAGCCATCTCCGCTCCCGGCATCGCGACTACCCCGGTGAGTACGCCGCTCTGCGCGAGGAACTGGAGGACCAGGTCCGTCGCCTCGCGGCCGTCCTGCCCGAGCTGGCGGCGGGCGGCGGGCCGGGGTCGCTGGACGGTGCCACCACGAGCGTCGCGGATCTCGCCCGCGCCGGGCTCGTGGCGTACGACGGTCCGGAGCCGGTCTCGGCGAGCGAGCAGCTCGACACGGACTATCTGCAGGGCTTCCTGCGAAGCTCCGCCAACGTCCGCAGATCCACCAGCGCGAGCGGGACCTACCGCTTCGACGGCAGGGGCTCACGCGTCCCCCGCATGGGCATCGACGAGCAGCGTCGGTACGGCACCGCCTTCCGGGCCCTGACTGCGTTCGAGGAAGGAATGCGCAAGGTCGACGAGCTGAGCCGGCAGCTCGCCGAGGTTGCCCGTGACGGTCTCGCGACGGGAGCACTGAAGCCGGAGGGGTGAGGGCCGGGCCGCCGATCACTGGACGGCCGGCAGGAAGGGACTCGCGGTCCCGCTCCATGTGACACTCAGGGTTTCGCGAGCGCGCGTGCAGGCCACGAAGAGCAGACAGCGCTCACGGAGAAGGTCGGCGTCGTGCTGGAGCGCGTCCGCCTCACGCGGAGTGATCTCACGGGCGAACGGGACGGTGCCCTCGGCGACACCGAGCACGGACACCGCCCGGAACTCCAGCCCTTTCATCGCGTGCATGGTCGCCAGCCGCACGCCCTCGGACCCCGGGCCGACCTGCCCCTTGACCCGCAGGACCGGGATGCCGGCGGCCTTCAGTTTCTCCTCCGCCGCGTCCAGGGCGAGGTTGAAGCGGGCGCACACGCCGATCTCGTGCGGCGCGAAACCCTCGGCGAGCAGGGTCCGGACCCGCTCCACCAGCGCCTCGGTCTCCTCCTGCCGGGTGGCGTAGGCACGCACCCGAGGGCGGCCGCCGTGGAGCAGGGAGCGGTAGCCGGCCAGCGAGTCCGCTCCCTCGCCCTCCAGCGCGTCGACCGTGACGGAGGCGAGGAGCCGGGCCGACCAGGCGAGGATCTCCTCCGTGGAACGGTAGTTGAGGCGCAACCGGAAGCTGCGGCCGACCGTGGCGATGCCCAGGGAGCCCAGCGACACCCGGGAGTCGTAGATCCGCTGATGCGGGTCGCCGGTGACGAACAGGTCGTCCGGGCCGGGGCGGACGACGGCGCGCAGTACCCGCCACTGCGCGGGATGCAGGTCCTGTGCCTCGTCGACGACGACATGGGCGTACGGAGCCGGCGCGTCGGCGAGGAGCTCGGCCGCGCGGGCGCAGATGCGCAGATGCGTGGTCTCGCCCCGGTCGCGCAGCAACTGTTCGAACCGCTCCACACCGCTCCACACCTCCCGCCGGCGCGCGGGCCCGAGACCGGTGCCGCGGCCGCGGCGGCTCGCGCCGAGGTAGGCGTCGAGATCGCGGAGGTTCTGGCCGAGCACGACATGCCGGTACTCCTGCGCCAGGAACCGGTCGGTGAACGCCAGATCGAGTTGTCTGACCACCTTCTCCCACAACTGCCGCTGTTCACGGTCCCCTACCGGTTTGGGCACGCCCGCCGAGTGCGCGCGCACGACGCCGTTGGCAAGGGCGTCCACCGTCGTCACGTCGACCCGCGCCAACAGCTTCTCGTCCTCGTCGAGAAGCAGGCCGAGCATCTCGCGCAGCCCGGCGGCGAGCGCGTTCGTGTAGGTGGTGAGCAGGATGCGGCTGTCCTCGGAGCGGCCGAGGAGGTGCTTGACCCGGTGCAGGGCGGCCACGGTCTTGCCCGTTCCGGGTCCTCCGGTGACCTGGACGGGACCGCCGTACGAGGTGCGGTAGGCGACCCGCCGCTGAGAGGGGTGCAGGAAGACCCGCCAGGCGGCGAACGGCTTCGCCAGCATCTCCTCCAGCTCCCGCGGACCGGTGACCAGCCGGATGCGGGCGGACGTGTTGGTGATCACCGTGGCCAGGTCCTCGACCGGTTCCGCGGGCGCGTCGGCGGGGCGACGCACCGCCACCACATCCCGGTAGACCTCCTCCGGCCCGAAACCCTCGGCGAGGTACTGGAGCACCTCCAGCTGGTCCTCCGGGAGCAGCGTGGAGAAGGCCTCCAACTGGGCCTTGTCCACCAGGGAACGCGCGGCGCGCAGTACCTGGTCGTCGATCCCGAGTTCGCGCAGGGTGCCGTCGGAGACGTGCGTGAACAGCAGCCTGGGAGCCGTGCGTGCGGCGGTCTCGTACAGCGGTGTCAGCTCGTCCAGCGCGACCGCGTTGCGCACTTCCAGCGCCCGGGTGGCGGAGTTCGCGCTGTACAGGCGCTTCGCGGCCCAGGCATAGGCGTCGTCGTGCGGCAGGACATGGACGAGGAGGAACATGTCGCTGCCGTCGTCGGGAGCGAGCACGACCCCGCGCCAGAAGTCGGTGATGCGGATGGTGCGCATCCGCGGGTCACGGGCGTTGTGGACGGACTCCAGGTGCAGCCCCTTGTCCGCGTTGAGTTCGGCGGCGCTCATGGCGTGGAACTTCGCCATGGCCTTGCGTACTCCGGCCTTGACCTGCTTGTCCAGGGTGTCGTAGCCGTCCCAGAAGCTCTGGGCGAGGGCGAGCCGGGGCATCAGGCCACTTCCCTTCTTCCGGTCGCCAGTTGCCCGGCGATCTCCCGGAAAGTCGTGAGGAGTTCTTCGGGTTCGCGGGAGAGATCGAGGCTGTGCTGGTAAATGCGTACCCCACGGCTGTTCGGCCCCGCCGCCGTTCCGCGTACCTCGTGGAAGCGCATGGGCCGCCGTCCGGACGCGTACACCAGGTGCGCCTCGCGCAGACCGAGCACGGTGGCGTAGGCGAGAGCCTGGTAGAGGTCGGCGTTGAGGAGGCCGTCAGTCTTCTCGATCTTGTACTTGGCGTCCACGACGGCGAGCGGGATGCGGCCGTCCCCGGTGCGGACCACCAGGTCGGGGCGGATGCCCACGAGACCCGCGACGTCGAGGTGATGGGGGTCCTGGAGGCGCGCGGTCAGACCGTGCTCCGTGAGGGCCTCGCGCAGGGCGACGGTCACGAAGTCCTCGAACAGCTTGTTCATGTCGAGCAGGAAGCCGTCCATGGCGAGCGGCTCGGCCCCCGCCGGGCGGTGCTCCGGGGAGGTTCCGCGCAGGACGGCCTCGGCGAGCCGCAGCGCGGGCCGGTAGCGGGAGTTGAGGCGTGACGGCCTCCAGACCGGCAGTTCCTGCCCCCGAATCAGGGGCAGTGCGTCGGCCAGGCGTGCGCGCTGATGAGCCAGGCGCCGCCGGACGGGACCGGGAACGTCCGGAAGCCGCAGCAACCGCTCCGCAGCGGCGCGCAGGATGCGGTTCTCGGCGGTGTCGGCGGTGTACGCGTCGTAGGCGATCTCCACGGGCGGTGTACGGCCGAAGTGGCGCCGGAGCTGCTCGGCCTCCCGCAGCCTGCCGCGCACGACCGACGCCGATTCCTCCACTTCCCGGTAGCCCTGGAGGACGCCCTGCCGCAGTGCCCCGTCGATCTGCCGCTCCACGGCGTGCGCGAGTGCGGGGACGACGTCGTCGTACGTGCCGATGTCGACGGTGCCTTCCCGGCTGTCGCGCCAGGCGCGGGCCGGGTCGAGGCTGAACCCGAGAAGGAAGAACAGCCGGCTCACCGGCGTCTTGGGTGTGATCCGTACGACCGGACCTTCCGGCATGCGCAGGGCGCCGACCCGGCTGCCCGCCCGCAGCAGCCAATGCCCGCTGCGGCGGGGGTCGGGGGTCGCGCTGTGAAGGATGCCGGACGCGGCCAGGGCCTGTCCGGCTCCGGCGCCCAGGGGGACGGAGACGGCGGGCCCGTACTCACGCAGCGACACCTCGGCCACGGGCTCGGTCGCGGGCACGGTCACGGGTGCCGCTCGCGCAGCGAGTCGAGGCCGTAGCGTGCGGCGACGTCGAGGCCCTCGCCGTAGTGGTGTTCCTCCAGCAGCGGCAGGATCTTCGTGCGCCAGGTCCGTTCGAGGCCGCCGTCGCGGTACACGCCCGGCTTCATCAGGTACGACGGCCCGATGGCGAAGTCGGCGTCGTCGACAAGGGCGTTGAGGGCGTCGAGGAGGCGGGCGGGCTCCATGTCCCGGCCCTCGCGCTCCAGCCAGCGCGCGAGCAGGCCGGCGGTCGGCTCGGTGCGCGGGGACAGCTCCACGAACGCGAACCGGCGCCGCATCGCCGCGTCCACGAGGGCGATCGACCGGTCGGCGGTGTTCATCGTGCCGATCACGAAGAGGTTGGGCGGCAGCGCGAAGTCGTCCCCGGAGTAGGTGAGACGGACCGACCGCGTGCGGTACTCCAGGAGGAAGTACAGTTCGCCGAAGACCTTCGCCAGATTGGCGCGGTTGATCTCGTCGATGATCAGGAAGTGCGGGACGTGCCGGTTGCCCTCGCGGGAGGCGAGATCGGCGAGTTCCCGCAGCGGGCCCGCCGTCAGCCGGAAGGCCACCTCACGGGTCTCGGGGTCCTCCACGGGCCGGAAGCCCTCGAAGAAGTCCTCGTAGGCGTACGAGGGATGGAACTGCACGATCTTGACCTGCTCCGGACCGCCGCCGAAGTACTCGGCGAGTCTCATCGCCAGATACGTCTTACCGGTGCCCGGCGGGCCGTAGAGCACCAGCTGCCGCTCGTCGAGAAGGAGTTCGCGCATCTCGTCCAGCCAGGCGCGGTCGTGGACGAGGAGGTCGGCGGTGAGTTCCGCGGTGATGTCCGGCAGCGCCAGCTCGCGTTGCGCCGGCCGTTCCGCGGCGGGGTGCTCGCCCGTGTCGCCGGTGCCCGTCGGGGCGGCCGGGTCCACCTGCCCCGTGAGCGCGTCGAGCGCGTCGAGGACGCCGGTCAGATCGACGACGTCGTGCTGGACGGACAGCTTCTGCTGGACCTCCTCCGGCAGTTCCTCGTACGCGTGGCTCCGCGGCGTCCAGGCGACTGTCCTGCGCAGGTTGGACAGTCCGCCCGGTGACGAGGTCTGCACGGCGTCCCCGGTGATCCGCCCGATGTGCAGCCGTCCGTCGCCGATGGTGGCGACGGTGTCACCGATGCGCATCTGGGTCAGGAAGGCGTGCAGTTCGTCGACGAGGCCCCGCTTCTGACTGTACGAGGCCGCTCCCTCGTATCCGTCCTCCACGAAGCGGCGCAGCGCGCTCTTGGTCGGGTCGGTCTCCTCCAGGGGCGGCAGATGCGGGGCCGCGAGCGAGACGAGACCCTCCGTCAGCCACAGCTGCCGCACCAGGTTGTACCCGGAGACGTTGGAGCCGCGCACCAGCCACGCCTTGCGCGGCGCCCGCCAGCCGGTGGACAGGTAGTCGGCGAGCGGGTGGCCCTCCGCGGTGCGCCAGGACTCGGGCCCGGAGGCGTCGTAGCCGTAGACGAGTGCGGCGGCGGCCGAGGAGGAGTTGCACTCGATGTCCTGAATCACCACCCAACGGCGCTCCGCCTGCGGCAGGCTGGGATCGGCGGGAGCGTCGACCAGGCTGCCACCCGCGCGCAGCTCCGCGCGGTTGCGGCGGGCGTGGTCGCCGAGTCCGGGCCAGACCTCGGCGACCACCAGGGAACCCTTTCCCAGAAGGAACTTGTGGGTGCCGTTGCCGCCGAACTCGGCGAGAAGGTGTCCGCGCGCCTCACCGCCCTCGGGCAGCTTGATACGGAACTCGGGCGTGCCGGGAAGGATTTCGGGCTGGGACACGGGTGACCTTCCGGGAGTCGCGAGGCCTGCGCCGACGATCCCACCTTACCTGTTGACGCCGTCAAGTGACCCTCTAAGGTGTGAACGAAACAGGAGAATGCGTTGACGGCGTAAACGCGCCATGTCTGCGATCCTGTGCATGGCGCACTACGTCATGATCACTCGTGCGCGGGAGCGGCTGGCCCTGGGTTGGCGGGGAAGCCGCCTGCCGCGGCATCTGGAGGGGCTGCGCGGCTGGGCGCAGATGCGGTGAATGGCGCCAACGAGGCTACGGGCATGTGGAAAGAGACAAGGGGAGACGATGACTGACGACAGCAAGGCGATCGTGCCGGTGTGGACGCTGGCGACCGGGGACGTCCGGGTGCCCGTACTGACCGGCGACGAGCCGATGACGCCCGAGCGTCTGGCCGAACTGCGCGGTGTGCTGGCCGCCCTGGCCGACGCGCCGATCGCCACGCTCGAGGCACATCCGCTGCCCGAGAAGGTCGACCGCAGCCGGGGCATCTCGCTCGACGCGGCGAGTCCGTTGGCGCAGCACCTGTCGCAGCTCATCGCGCAGACGACGCAGGGTTCCTCAAAGGCGGCCGCGGTGACCGCCTCCGGCGAGGGCCTGTATCGCATGGTGATTCCGGCGAAGGTGGCCGCCCAGGTCGCGCAGGGCATCGTCAGCCCGATGGGGTCGAAGGCGGTGGCCGGTGGCGTCCACGGCGCATTCCAGGACGCGACGGGCAAAATTGTCGCCCAGGCGACATTGGTGCCCGTCGGCCAAGTGGCAGCCGCGGGCGCGGCCGGTGGCGCCGGTGCCACCGCCGCCGTCGCCGGCAGCGTGGCACTCACCGTGGCCGCGCCGCTCGTGCTCATGGCCGTGGCGGTCGGGGTGAGCGCGCATGCCGATCGTCAGCGCCAGCAGGCCATCGAACGCATCACGGAACTGCTGGAGCAGCTGACGGAGGACAAGCTCAACGACGAGCGCCGCGAACTCGACGGCTGCCGCTTCGCCATCGACAAGGCCACCGCGATCCTGCTCGACCAGGGCAAGCTCGGAGTCTCGCTGGGCCTGGACTCGGCGGCGCATGCCATCGGCAAGGCGCTGATCGACGCTGACGAACGCCTTGGCCGCTGGCGCGACGCACTCGACAAGCTGCCCGACGGCAAGCCCGTCGAGATCGCCACGCTGGCCAAGTCCTTCCCCGGCATCGACGACCATGGCGGCACGTTCCGCACCCATCTCGAGATCGCCGCCCTCGCCATCGCCTTGCAGCGGCGGGTCATCGTGCTCCAGGCCGTCGAGCACGCCCAGAGCGACCCCGACAACCTCTTCGAGAACTTCACCCGCGAACTCAAGCGCGACCAACAGCGCCTCGACGAAATGGAGTCGGGCATCGCCGGTGTCCTGGTACGCCTGTCGGCGCTGGAGCTGGCGCGCCCAGGCGGAAGGCGGCCCGTCTTCACGGGCAATGAAGTGGACCGCCTGATGCGCGTGGCACACCGGATTCGCCGGCTGGGTGAGGGTGTCACGACCACCGGCCGTGCGGCGGACGTCGCGATCGAGATCGCCCGCGACAAGGACGGCTCGGTGGTCGTGTTCCCGGCGCTGGCCGCGTAGGTAGACCAGGGTGACCTGAGGTCACGTGCTCACCGGTCGTGGCGTCGGTGGAGTGGGGGCGCCGGATGCCGGTCGGGGTGTTCGTGGAGAGTGTGGAGGGGGTGACCGGAGGCACCGGGGCGCTGCGGAAGGCCGCGCGCCATGAAGTGACCCCGGGCGGTTACGGAGGATGCCGGCCGGGGCCGCAATGTGACCGTCAGGCGCGGGCCTGGACGATGAGCGTGCCGATGTGTCCGGCTTCCGGGGCATCCACCACCGTCGCCTCAGCGGACGTGAAGCCGGCCCGGAGCAGGTGCCGCTCCCACACCGCGGGTTTGTAGCTGTACCGGTACGTGAACATGGCCTTCCCCGCGAATCCGCCCTTGTACATGCCCTGTGGCCCGTAGGCGCCCGGGATGGCCGGCGGCTGGGAGAACACGAAGGCGCCGCCCGGGACGAGGTGCTGGTGGACGAGGGGGAAGAGGCGGGACGGGTCGGTGAACCAGGCCGCGCCGAAGACGGAGTACACGGCGTCGTACCGCCCCTCGTCGGCGGTCAGCCAATCGAGGATCTCCCCCTGCTCGATCCGCGCCCCGAGCGGCGCCCACTTCTCGCCCGCGAGCGCCACCATGCGCGGCGACAGGTCGACCCCGGTGACCCTGAGGCCTTGCTGCGCGAGATGGGCGAGGGCGCGGCCGGTGCCGCATCCGATCTCCAGTACGCTCCCCGGGCTGCCGAGGAGTTCGGGGCCGGGGCCGTGGCCGGCGTACTGGGTCCAGCAGAACGACGGTTCAGAGTCGTCCTTGAACGCGGACTCGGCGTAGGCGTCCCACAGTTCGGTCTCGGCGGCGATGTCGTGCGGTACGGGCAAGGCGGTTCCTCTGGTCGACGGGATGTGGGAGCCCCCGCCCTCGGGGAGCCGTGAGGACGGGGGCGACTGTAGCGGCCGTGGTCAGTGGCTGTCGGGGACCTTGTCGTCGCACGGTGAACAGTCCGTGCCGTCGATGGCCCACAGCTCCTCGTCGATCGCCCAGCCCTGGGAGCGGAGGAAGTCGCCGGTGCGCAGGCACAGGCCGTCGCGGCGGCGTTCGATGAAGGGCGCGTGGTGCTTGAACCGGCCGCCGTTGTACAGGCGGCACATGCCCCACCAGACGGGGGTGTCGAGGATGAGCTGGTGGACGCCGATGTCGACGAGCTTGCCGACGCCAAGGTGGACGTCGGGATTCTCCATGGAGCCCATGACGTACATGACGGCGTTGCCGAGGATTCGTTCGGCCATGTCACGGACCATGCTGTGGTCGCGCAGGAGCAGGGCGACCTCTCGGTCCCACAGGCTCATGCCGGAGTCGAACACGTTGACAGTCAGCTCGGTGATGTGCGGAGCGACCGCGTTGAGGAGTTCCTTCGGGTCCCGCGTGAGCGTGCCGGTGGGCTGTTCGAGTGTGACGGTCATTGACCTGCCCTTCTGGGGGTGTCGTTGCCGTGCTGTGTGGTGCGACCCGCCCCGGCTGCTCGGCCTGCCCAGAGTTGGGAAGCCGGGGCGGGAGTTCAGTCGCCCGGGACCGTTCGCGAGGCCGCCGGGTCGCATCGTCCTCCCCGACCGTAGGAGCCCCTCCACCGGTCGGGCCACCGAGTTGCATCGGATTACATGGCCATTTGAGGGCGCTGGTCGCAGGCGGTATGCGCTCTTGACCACGCGGCCCGCGCGCACGATGGTGGTGGAAATCGCTGTAATCGACTAGCGCGGGAGACCAGCCTCCATGAACATTCGGTTCATCGGCATCGACCCCGAGACAGACGAGGACGGATGCCCGACAGTCTGGGTGGACACCAGCACGGACGATCTGCTGATCCAGAGCTACCGGGCCGACGACGAGACGACCGCGACATGCGACGCGTTGTCCCCGGCGAGGGCGCCGATCCCGCCCGGCGAGACCGTCATCAGGATCCCGGCTCGTATGATCCCGATCATCAGAAAGGCGTGTGATGAGCTCGATCCCGGAGTTCGCTGAACTCCTCGCCGACACAAGACAGTCCGCCGCCCATCTGGAGATGAGGGACGCCTACTTCACCAACCCCCGCTTCGAAGCCTGGCAGGACGGCCGTCGCGTGGACTGGGACGACCGCGGCTCCTGGTGGCGTCCCTACCACCAGAACATCGCGGACGCTGTCACCCGCGGCGTGCACGTGCGGCGGGTCAGGATCGTGTCAGAGCCGGTCACCGACTACATCGCGTGGGAGCACTACCAGACCCGCGCCAACGTGGAAGCCGGCGAGGAGGTGCGCTGGCTCCCCCGGCACCGCGCGTGGGACCTGCTCGTCCCGGGCACCGACCTGTGGATCTTCGACGGGCGGCTGATGCGCGTCCACCACTTCTCCGGCGACGGCGAATGGGTCGGCAAGGAACTCTGCGACGAGCGCGGCACGGTCTCCCGGCACGCGACCGCATACGAACGGATCTGGGAACGGGCCATCCCACACGACGAGTACGAGGTCAAGTAACCGTTCATGTCCACATTCCCCACGTCCAGCGTGCAGGAAGCACGCGCGGCTCTCGCGGCCCGGCTGCGCGAGCTGCGCCTGGACGCGGGCATCACCGGCAAGGAACTCGCCCGTCTCGCGGGCTGGTCCGTCGCCAAGTCGTCGAGGATCGAGAACGCCGTCACCGCCCCGGCCGACGCCGACATCCGTGCCTGGTGCACGGCCTGCGGCGCGGCCGACCAGGCGGACGACCTCATCGCGGCCAACCGGCAGGCCGACTCCATGTACCTGCAGTGGAAGCGGCTCCAGCGCACGGGCATGAAGCAGTTGGCGGAGACCTCGGCCAAGCTGTACGAGCGCACCCGCCACTTTCGCGTATACGCCTCCCATGTCGTGCCCGGCTATCTGCAGACACCCGGCTACGCGACGGCGCTGATGCGCACGATCGCGGACTTCCGCGGGACCCCGGACGACGTGGCCGACGCGGTCGAGGTCCGTATGCGCCGCGCGCGGGTCGTCCACGAGGGAAACCACCGGTTCGCGACCCTGGTCGAGGAGAACGTCCTCCACCACCGGGTCGGCGACCACGGCGTGATGGCCGGCCAACTCGGTCACCTGCTCGCCGCGATGTCCCTGCCGTCCATGTCGCTCGGCATCATTCCGGCCGAGGCCGCGCGGGAGACGGTCATGTGGCCGCTGGAGCAGTTCACGGTCTTCGACGACTCGCGGATCCATGTGGAGTTGCTCGCCGCGAAGGTGACCGTCACGGCGCCGGGCGAACTGGACATCTACCTGCGGGCGTTCGCCCGGCTCACAGAACTCGCCGTGTACGGGGCGGACGCGCGGGCCCTGATCGTGAGGGCCATCGACGCCCTGCGCTGACCCGGGGGCCTGCGGACGCCGTCCACAGACCCTGGCGGGCCGTGCGCAGCGGGGTGTGCTACCCGAACCCTACGCACGCGTGGACCGCGCGTCGCGTACGTGACGTCCGGGCTTGGCGGTGTATGGACACCATGCCGCGTACGCTGAGTCAGCGTACACGTACGGGGAGTGGACAGTACGTCCGCCCGGCCGTCACGCTGAGTTCCGAGCGTGTGGGGCCCGAGTTCCTGGAGAGAGGGGCGGCGGATGGACGGCGTCGAAGCGGAGGCGGCCACGGGTGTCGGTGCCCGGACGGTTCCGGCGGGGGAGGGGGACTGGGAGCGGGAACCCCATCCGTCGGACAGCCTGCGTACGTTCGGCGCGGTCGTCCAGGCGTTACGCGAACACGCGGGGCTCAGCCGGACCGAGTTCGCCGCCCTCGTTCGGTTCTCCAAGCACACGGTTGCGTCCGTGGAGTTGGGGCGCAGGATGCCGGACGAGGCGTTCGTGGAGCGCGGGGAGGAGGCCACCGGCAACACCGGTGCGCTGCGGAGGAGCGCTCGGCATCTCACCCGTGGTGAGGCGGGACTTGCGGCGTGGTTCCGGCGGTGGGCGCGGCTGGAGCGGGAGGCGGTGAGCCTGTGTACGTATGAGTGCAGGCTGGTGCCGGGGTTGTTGCAGTCGGAGGGGTATGCGCGGGCGGTGTTCGAGGGCACGATTCCGCTGCGGACTGATGGGGAACTGGAGGCGCTGCTTGCTGCACGGATGGAGCGGCAGGCCATGATGCGGGAGCGGCCGAGGGTGCCGTTCAGCTTCATCGTCGAGGAGCATGTGTTCCGGCGACGGTTCGGTGATGAGCAGGCGATGCGTGGGCTGTTGGACTACGTGCTGGAACGCAGTGCCGCACGCAATGTGACGCTTCAAGTTGTACCGCTGGAGGGTGGGTTGCACCCGTGCCTGGATGGGCCGGTGCAGTTGCTGGAGACACCGGAAGGGCGGCGGCTCGGCTACTCCGAGGGCCAAGAGACCGGGCGCCTAATCTCCGACGCAAAACAGGTGAGTGTGCTCTGCCAGCGCTATGAAACACTGCGCTCGCAGGCCCTGGGCCCGATGGAATCCAGGGACTTGCTGGAGCGACTGCGAGGAGAGCTATGAACAGCGGTACGACGGAACTCGCCTGGTTCAAGTCCAGCTACAGCGGCAGCCAAGGCGACAGCTGCGTGGAGATCGCCATCGCCGAACAGACTGTTCACGTACGGGACTCCAAGGACCTGGCCCGCCCGCCCTTCGCCGTTGGCCGGGAGGGCTGGGCGCCCTTCGTGCGGTTCGTGTCGGACGCCTCGGAGGCGTAACCGAGCGCGGCACGGTTGATGAGGCGGTCGCCGAGGTCGGGTGCCGGCTTCGGCGCGGCCTTCTTCTGTGGTGCGGGCTTCGCGACCTTCCTGCCGCGTGCTCGCGCCGCTTTGGCCATAGCCTTGGCTTTCGCCTTCGCGGCCTTCTTGGCTGCCGGGGTGTCGCGTGCCTCGAACTTTCGTCGAAGCAGCGAGAGTTGCTCGCGCTCCTGGACGGTCTGGTCGGTGGGCAGCGCCTTGATGAGGGCGCGGGCCCGACTGAACATGTAGTGCGCCTGAGCCCAGCGCTTGGCGTTGATCGCCGTACGTATCAGGCTCAGGGATTGCTGCAATGCCATGAGCTTCGCTGCCTGCCGCCGGGGCATCGAGAACTCGGCCCCACAGCCCCGGCGTTGCCCTGCGGCACGTGTACCCCAGTCCGTGCCCGCCGTCAGGACGACGGTCGAGCGCGGGTTGCTGGTCTGGCTTCGACGTACCACGGGGCGTTCGCTTCCTTGGGTGAGATCAGGCGTGTCGGGGGCCCTGGCCGGGGGGCGGGGTGAGGGTGGAGCGGTACGTACCGGACTCGCCCTCGATGAGCGGGTTCTCCAGGGTGAGGCCGGCGGCGGCCATGCGGTCGTACTCGGCGAGGATCAGCTTCTTGGTGCGGTACTCGCCGTGCGCCTTGATGTCGTTGTCCCGGGTGACGTTGAAGGTGTCCAGGATGTAGGCGGTGTCGTCGCGGTTGATGCCGTAGAGGTGGAAGAAGAGGGCGTCCAATTCGGCGCGGATGACGGCACGGCGGTCGGGGTCCCAGCGGAAGGGGGTGCCGGCGTCGCCTAGGTCGCTGGCGAACGGGCTCATGTCGGATGCGGTGAAGATGAGTTCGAGGGTGCGGGGGGTGAGGTAATCCGCGTGGGGCGCGAGCTGGTCGGGAGTGGGTACAGCCAGCTGCTTCACGATGAAGTAGCTCATCGATGTGCCGCCGAGGGCCTGTCGAGCTGCATAGTCAACTACGAACGAAGACCAGACGGCCGTGAGTAGTGCCGCCTGGGGGGCCAGGCCAAGTACATACTTGTGGCCAAAGCCGTGGGCCGGAGCGGCTGCCGTGATCAGCGTTCGCTCGTTGCCCGTGTTGGTGATGTCCCGCCAACCCAGCACCCATTCCCGTTTCCAGCCCTTGGCGGCAAGACGGCTGCGAACGCCGGGCTCCAGGACGGGCTTGCCATCTTTATCGATTTCGCCAGTCGGGATGTCCTGTTCCGGTACCCAGTATCGCGGCATGGGCGTGGCGGAGGCATCCTGATGCTGTTTCATGGTGAAGCGCGGGAGAGTGCCCACAGCGAGCTGCTTCTCCGTGGCGTTCTCGTACGTGGAGAAGCGGTGGTCGTAGTGGTGCAGCATCTTGGCCTCATAGAGCGGAAGTAGGCGCTCGTCACCCTGGACGAGCACATTTCCGTCAAGCGACCAGCCCGCCTTGAGGAGATCGTCAAGCGTTTCGCCGTTTTGGGCGGCGGGACGGAACAGGTGTGAGTCGCTTGCCATGTTGAACAAGCCTTGCGTGAACGAGATGTTCCAAGGGTTCCCGTTCGCTTTCTGCGTTTCGTTGATCAGGACTGGCAGCCTACGGTAGATCCCCAAGGTGATCTCTGCATCCCGGCGACTACGGAAGACAGGACAGGTGCCGGTGTTCGGATTAAGGAGCTGAATGTCGTGGCCTGTCAGGGGGTAGGAACGCTCAGGGATCTGGGCGACCTGACGGACTCGGAACGCAATGGAGATACGGTCCTCTGGGGTTCCGGAGCCCTGCATGCAGAACAGCAGGAACGGCCGGTCGTGGTGGACACCAGGGAAAATCCGCTCCTCATTCTCGAAGCCGTAAAGTGCTACAAGGTGCCCCTTGGTGACGAGGTCCTTGAAGAAGAACTGCGTTGTTGCATCCGTGGCAATTCCCGTCGGCACAATTACGCCTGTCCGCCCTCGGGGACCCGTAAGTGTGCGGTCCGCCTCAGTGAAGACGGCGTATGTGTTGATGCGGCCTCTACCAGTGAGCGGAAAACGATCGCTAGTACGGAGGAAATGGCTCTCCCCTCCCGCGCGACGCTTGGCGGCCTTGAACTCGGCGTACAGCCGCGCGCCGTCGCGGTCGTTGCGCAACTCAGCGATGAGGCGCTTTCGCGCGGCGGAGTTCTTGGCCCCGGCGATCCGCGGGTCCCGCTGGGCAAAGAACTCATGCTCCACCATCTCAACCCGCTCCCAAGGCGGATTCCCCACCACCGCGTCAAATCCCCCAGCCCACCCCGTCCCCCGCTGAACCCCAACCCCCGACTCCGGCACAGAGAAGACCTCCGGAAACTCCAAGTGCCAGTGAAAGAAGCTGTACTGATCCCGAAGCCGCAGAATCTCCTCATGCGTGCCGTCCGCCACCCCAGACTGGTCACGCCCCCGCAGCGCCCGAAACACCTGGTCCGTAGGCGCATCCGGCGCCCCGTCCCACTTGGGCCACACAAACGCCGCGCACCACGCGTCAGCGGCATGCAGGTCCTGCACATACGCGGTCGACTCCACGTACGCCTGATAGGCAGACTCCTGCGCCCGCACCTGCTTCAGCGAGTTGGCCGGCGCGGCAGTGATCCGCCCCAGCTCAGCGGCGTAACGCTCATTGCCGGGCAGCGCATCCGTGTCGAACAGAAGCTCATCCTGCCCGCCCCGCTGAGCCTTGTTCCGCTTGACCAGCCCGGCCGCGTACTTCCGGTCGTCCCCCTCGATCGGCTTGAAGGCGTCGTCCGGGACACCGTCCGCCAACAGCTTCGGCGTCGCGCCGATCAAGCCATTCCCGCGCTTGACATGAGCGTCCAGGAAGCTCAGCGGCTTCCCCGGCTCCATCGCCTCGATCCACAGCGAGACCTTGGCCAACTCCACAGCCATCGGGTTGAGGTCGACGCCGTAGATGCACCGCGCGACAACCTCGTGCAACGCATGCCGCATCGCATCGACCGTCGGCTCAGGGTTGCGCTCCCGCACCGACGCCACCCGCTTGGCGATACGCCGCGCCGAAGCAACCAGGAAGTGCCCGGACCCACAAGCCGGGTCGCACACCGTGAGCGACAGCAGCTCGCCGACGATGTCGTCGGCCGGGTCGGGACGGCCGGCCTCGGTGGCCCGCTGCTCGCCCCGCTTGACCGCATCGTCTATGACCGGGTCCAGCGTCGTGTCCAGCAGGCACTCGATCAGCGAGGACGGGGTGTAGTAACTCCCCGTCATCTTACGGCTGTTGCCCGCGACCTCGATCAGTTCAAAGCTGCGGTCCGTCGCCGAGTGCTTCGGCTCCAGCTCCAGCAGGGACTCGTACACCGAGCCCAGCTCCTCGGCGTCCAGATGCCGGTAGTCGACCGCCCTCCACCGCCGTGCCCCCGGATCACGGACCTGTGCGAGATGACGCACAGCACTCAACAGCGACTCGTTGGACAGCTTCAGGCCGTCCAATGGCGCATCGGCGTCCTTGTGGGAGAACAGGCCACCCAGACCCGGTAGCCCCAGCTCCGGACGGCCACCCTCCGTGCCCAGCGCGCCCAGCACGATCCGCAGGGCCTCGTACTGATCACCATGCGCCGTCCCCTGCCGCCGCCGTGCCCGCTCCCGCAGCCGCGCCGACGAGAAGTACCGCTCGTACGCCTCCCGTTGCCGCTCCCCGGCCGCAGGGTCGAGCAGCGCGTCGCGGTCCTCGGCGACGAAGACGAACAGCAGCCGGTACACCAACCGCAGCAGCGCGTCCCGTAGCGCCTTCGGGTCCACGTCCTCCCGCAGCCGGACGTTCTCCGGATGCCGCAGGAACCCGGTACCCAGCACGGTCAGCGCGTTCTGCACGCCCAGCCGCAGCTGATCCAGCGCCCGTGCGCCCGAAGTGACGGCCTCCGCGCGCCACTTCTCCAGCCAGCACCCCGAAGGCGCCGCACCCTCCGCCACCGCGAACCGCGACGCGTGCAGCAGGCTGTACAGCAGCACGAACTCGCTGAACAGCTCGCCGTCGAAGATCGCTTCCAGGTCGAAGTCGACGTAGGCCGCGGTGGAGAAGGACGACGAGTCGCGCAGCAGCCGCAGGCGGCGGCCGTTGGTCAGGACCGCCCACAGGTGGGCCTCGGTCCGGTTGAGGCAGTCCTGGAGCATGGACTGGGCCGGGACCTGGCCGGCCGCCGGGCGCTTGTCCAACTCCTGGTTCCACGGCACCAGATGGACCAGCGCCGGACCGTGGCGATGCGAGACCGGGAACCGCTTCTCCGCATCCGAGTCGGCGGCGATACCCGCCGCCCCGACCTCCGTCAGCGCGCCGAAGTCCAGCTTGCGGAAGACCTGGGCGAGCCAGTCCGTCCCCGCCCGGCCCGTCGGGTCGGCGGAGGGCGCCCCCGTCTGCGGGTCCGAGGGCAGCGCGGCGCGCAGGTCGCGCCAGAGGGGCTTGAGGTACTCCCAGGCGCGCTCGGCCTCGTCGCGCACGGGGACGGAGGCGGGCAGGCCGTAGTCGGCGGACTTGGTGCCGGGCAGGTTCCGCGCCTCGGCGATGCGCAGCAGCATGTCGGCGGGGAGCAGGCCGCCGACCGTGGTGACGGCGGTGAAGGCCAGGGCGGTGCGGGTGGCGGCGGACATCAGGCTTCGGCTCCCGACGAGAGAGGAACGGGCTGCTGCGGCAGGTAGACGTACACGCCGAGGACGTCGGCGGGTTCCTGCGGGACGACCTTCAGGCCGCGGACGATCTCCTCGTTGGCCTTGCGCACCCGGCGGTGCGAGGCGTCGAGTTCGGCGGCCAGACGGGTGCCGTACTCGGTGAGGTGCGCGGACAGGTCCGGCAGACCGTCCAGGGCGCGGGTGATCTGGTTGCGGGCGAGCTGCTCGTGGGTGTTGGCCGAGGCGCGGGCCGCCAGGAGCGCCGTGGCCGCGTCGTCGTCCAGCCAGCGGGCGCGCGCCGGCATGCCCTCGTAGGCGAGCAGCCGGGCGTCCTCGGCGACCACCTGCCGTTCGCCCGTGCGGGACGGCAGGGTGAGGTGGAAGCGGTAGCGGACCAGCAGGAGCGTCGTACGGATGCCGACCGCGTCCGTGGTGACCACACCGCAGCGGCGGGCCGGGCGGGGGCCGGGGGTGTTCGCGTCGAGCGCCGAGTCCAGGACGTAGGCGGCGATGGCGCCGATCGCCGGGTCGGTGCGGACCAGCGCGGCCTCACCGCGGCCGATCGCCGGAGTCGTACGGAACGGGATCGGCCGGTCCTCCTCGATCAGCCGTCCGCCGAGCGTGGCGGCGAGCGCGTCACGCAGACCGGCGGGGGCGCCGCCCGCCTGCGCGGTGAAGTCGCCGTCGCCGTCGCGGGGGTCGAGGACGAGGGCCTCCAGGTCGCGCAGCGCCTCCAGGGTGAAACCGCGCACCTCGTCGGCCCCGCCGAGCGCGGCCCGTACGGCGGCGACCTCGCGGGCCACCTCCTCCGGGTGGATGGCGCGCTGGGCGTACTTGGAGCGGGAGGTCCTCTCCCGCTCGGCGGCCGAGCTCCACTCGCGCTCGATACGCTCGAACGACTCCTGGTGCCCGTCCATCTCGAACAGGCTCTCCTGGCTGCCCTGCCGTCCGTGCAGCAGCAGCCACTCCACCACCGCGTCGGTGACGCCGGAGGCGGTCTCGTCGGGGACGGAGACGGAGATGCCGAGGTCCTTCTTGATCTGCCGGTGCTTCTGGAACAGCACCTCCAGGACCTTGCCGTCGATGCCGTTGTCCTCGCCGAACATGGTGATGACCCGGACCTGGTCGCGCTTCTGGCCGTAGCGGTCGACACGGCCCTCGCGCTGGTCGTGACGGGTCGGGTTCCACGCCAGGTCGTAGTGGACGACGGCGTCGAAGTGGTGCTGGAGGTTGACGCCCTCGGAGAGGCAGTCCGTGGCGATCAGGACGCGGCGCACGGCCGGGTCGCCGTCCTCGGCGGCCTCGGCGGCGAGCTGCTCGATGCGCTCAAGACGCTGCTGCGGGGAGAGCGTGCCGGTCACCGCGGCGATCTTCGTCTTCTTGCCGAGCTTGCCTTCGAGCTGCTCGGCGAGGTACTCGGCGGTGGGGATGTAACGGCAGAAGACGATCGGGTGGTAGCCCTCGGCGATCAGCTTCCTCAGGTGCCCGGTGAGCGCCTTCAGCTTCGCGTCCTCGGCCGGTCCGACCAACTGGGCGGCCCGCTGGGCCAGATCGAGCAGCCGCGCGCCCGCGTCCTCCGTCTCGGCGGCGCCCGGCGCGACGTCCATGCCCTCCAGCCGGTCGTTCTCCGCGGAGTCGGAGGCCACCGGGGCGCCCAGTACGTCCGCCTCGTGTGCGGTGCGGGCCGTGGCGGACTCGGAGCGGGTCTTCAGGGTCTGCGCGGCGGCCGCCGGCGAGGACACCATCGACCGCAGCAGCGCGATCACCGACCACCAGGCGATACGGGCCTCCCGCCGGCCCTGCGCGTCCGCCGCCTGGACGCGGTCGCGGGCGTAGACGATGGCGTCGTCGAGCAGCGCCCGGTAGGCGGGGGTGAGCCGGTACTTCTCGTCCTTCGTCCAGCGGTCGGACGGGAACGCCGTCCGCTCGGCCAGGGAGTCGTCGGCGAGACCGTCCTCCCTGGTGAGGTACTCACGCACGTCGGCGCGCTTGCGGGCGACGAAGTGCTCGGCGAGCTTCGCCCGGCCCGCCGGGGACTCCAGGTCCACCGTGGCGAGTTCGGGCCGCACCAGGCCCAGCAGGTTGCGGAACGCGGACTCCTTGCCGGAGTGCGGGGTCGCCGTCAGCAGCAGCAGATGCCGGTCGGGGTCGGCGGAGACCCTGCGCAGCAGCTCGTAGCGGAGCTGGTTCGAGGCCGACGACGCGGCGCCCTGGGTGGTGTCGTCGGCGGCCACGCAGGTGTGGGCCTCGTCGACGATCACCAGGTCCGGGCAGTGTCGTACGAAGTCCTCGCGGTGCCGCGTCGACTTGATGAAGTCCGTCGAGATGATCGTGTACGGGTGCTTGTCGAACAGAGATTGGCCCAGTTCCAGGCCGCGCTCCAGACGCGACACCGTGGAGGCCAGGACCAGTTCGGCATCGATGCCGAACTTCTCCCGCAGCTCGCCCTGCCACTGCTCGGCCAGCGCGGGGGAGCACAGCACGGCCAGCCGGGTCGCCTCACCCTGCGCCAGCAGCTCCTTGGCGATCAGGCCCGCCTCGACCGTCTTGCCGATACCGACGTCGTCCGAGATCAGCAGCCGCACGGTGCGCTGTCGCAACGCCATCAGCAGCGGGACCAGTTGGTAGGCCCTGGGTTCCACGGCGATCGACGCCAGCGAGCGGAACGGGCCCGCGCCCGAGCGGAACCCGATGCGCAGCGCCGTGCGCAGCAGACCGGCGGCGCGCTGGTCGCCCAGGTCGGCCGCGCTCGGCGCCGCGAACTCGGCGGGACGTACGTCCTCGAAGGCGGGGAAGACGGCCGCGATGTCGTCCTCGCTGCCGCCCAGCGGGCGCAGCACCAGCATGTCGGCGGCGCTCTCGGGCAGCACCACCCATTCCCGGCCACGGGCGGCGACCAGCGAGCCGGCTGTGTACGTGAGGCTCATGAGATGACTCGGTTCCTAGAGGTCCGCAGGGGGTGAGGCGATCAACGCAGGTGGAAATAGGCGGCGTTGTTGTCCGCCAGGGCGTCCCAGTCCATGTCCGTCGAGAAGCGCAGGACGTCCCAGCCCTGCTCCTCCAGGCGGTACCCGGCCTCGATGTCGCGGGTGGAGTCTGGCTCGTGCCCGGGGACGTCGACGAACACGGCGAGGTTGGCACCGTCCAG
Source organism: Streptomyces sp. CAI-85 (assembly GCF_013363615.1). NCBI lineage: Bacteria > Bacillati > Actinomycetota > Actinomycetes > Kitasatosporales > Streptomycetaceae > Streptomyces > Streptomyces sp. CAI-85. The sequence continues at coordinate 100,694 of NZ_JAANNX010000022.1, forward strand.
ACGGAAGACGAGGTCCGGGCAGGCGGCGGCCTCCGGGACGAGGACACCGGCCTCGTCCGGCAGCTGGTAGCCCTTCGCCCGTAGCCATCCGAGCAGATCGCCCTGTGCGACGAGGGCCGCCAGATCCGCCTCCACGGGGGTCGGGGAAGTGGTCCGAGGCGAGGTGCTCCGAGGCGAGGTGGTCCCAGGCGAGGTGCCCTGAGGCGAGGGGCTCGCGGGGGCCAGCCTGCGGAAGCGCTCGCTGCGGGACTCGCCGCGGTCCTCCCGCTCGGTACGGGCCCCGGCCAACTGGGCCAGCAGCGGGCGGGCGGCGAGCCGGCTCAGCCGGCGGTGGTGCGTCTGGTTGCCGTACGTCAGCAGACAGGCGTAGCAGCCGCGGGCGCACCGCTCGCCGTCCGCCGGACCGCCCCGGTCCTCTCCCGTGTCCGGGTCGAAGTGGCAGATCTCCAGCGCGGTCCGGGCTGCCTTGGCGAGGGCGTCCTTCTCGTGCTGGATCCGGCGCAGCACACCGGCACCGCCCTCGGCGGCCTCCGTGAACAGCAGGTGGCGGCGCGGGCCCTCGTCCGGCGGCAGCAGCTCCGCCGTCAGCTCGGAGTCCTCCAGCTCGAACGCCGCCTCGACGCCCCGCTCCAGCGCGTACAGGAACGACAGGGCAACCGGTTCGGGAAGCGGCTCCTCCAGGGTGACCACGAGGATGTTGCGCCGGTCCTCCACGAAGGGCAGGACCCGCTTCTTGCGGCGCTTCTCGTTGCCGTCCTCGTCGACCACCGGCATACCGGTGCCCTCGATGGCGTCCGCGGCGGCCCGGTCGTTGAGCCAGCGGCCGTCCCCCAGGTCCAGCCAGTAGCCGTCGTGGTCGCCCTTGTCGCGCACCCGGCCGAGGTTGGTGATCCGGACGGTCGCGGAGTCGCCGTAGTCCAGACTGAGGACGGGCGCCCCGCCGGCGTCGGTGACATGGGAGGTGAGGCGGCCCTTGCGGGCGCCGTGGTCCTGGAACGCGTAGGAGGTCTCCAGGCGGAAACCGGCCCTGCGGCGCTCCTCCTCGTCGGAGGAGATCCGCTCGCGCGGCGTGGTGTACACGGTGTGCAGATGGAGCAGTCCGGTGCGCTTGCTGCCCAGTTCCGCCCCGCACATCGTGCACTTGTCGGCGCCCGGCTTGACCGCGTAGTGGTAGCCGCAGCCGTCACAGCGCCTGGCCTCCGCCGTCGCCAGGTCGCCCGAGGCGTCCGGCGGCAGCTGCACCCGGGTGACCTGGTAGCGGGCACCCTCGTGGTAGATCAGCGCCCCGGGACCGAACTCGCGGATCGCGAGGAACCGGGGACGCTGGAGATAGTCGCCGTCGGAGTTGCGGCGGTTGCCCGAGCGCGGGATGTACGCGGCCAGCGGCAGCCGGGGGAAGCTGTAGCCGGGCAGGAACCCCTCGGAGGCCAGATAGCGGTACGGATTGAAGTCGCTCATCACCGACTTGCTGTCCACCGAGCGGTTCAGCAGCAGGTTCGTCTGCGTCTCCGCCTCCCGGCGGCGCGAGCGGGCCCGGCTCTGCTCGCCGGGGGAGAGGGTGTGGTCGACGACCCGCTTGTTCTGCTCGTACTGGTCGATGACGGCCGCACGGAACAGCTGGCGCCAGCGGTCGAAGGCCGCGTCGAACTCCTGCGGGGCCCGCTCGATCCGGTCCTCGATCCACTCGTCGTACCACCAGGTGGTCGACTCGAAGTCCGCGATCAGCGGGGCGAGGACGGTACGGGCCGTGGCGGCCGCGCGCCTGCGGGCGTCCTCGTCCAGGGAGCGGTCGAGGAACTCGGAGCGCAGCGGCAGCGGCATCTGCGGATCGGGGCGGTCCTCGCCCTCGGGGTCGTAGGCGACGTCGACGACGTCCGGGATCGCGGTGCCGAGCCTCATGTCGGTCTCCGCCAGCCAGATGCCCTGGAGATGGGAGCGGACCAGGTCCTCGTTGGCCAGGTCCAGCCGCGGCGGGGCCACCTGGCCCGCCACCATCTTCTTGGAGTCGCGGAAGTAGTACTGGTCGTGGCTGTTGCCCGTCGCGCAGTACGTCGTCACCAGCGCGGGCTGACCGGAACGGCCCGCCCGGCCCGAGCGCTGCGCGTAGTTCGCCGGGGTCGGCGGCACGTTGCGCATCAGCACGGCGTTGAGCGAGGAGATGTCCACGCCCAGTTCCATCGTCGGCGAGCAGTACAGCAGGGGCAGTTCGGCGTCCCGGAACAGCCGCTCGCGCTCCAGCCGGTCCTCCGGGGTGACCTGCGCGGTGTGCTCCCGGGCGTACAGTCCGGCCAGCTCGGCGGCCGCGGTCCGGTACAGGTCGCGGAAGAACGGGTTGACCCGCGGGCCCTCACCGCTGTTGTAGGTGCGCGCCAGAGGATCGACGGCACCCCGCTCGCCCGTCCCGGCCCGCCAGATCAGCGCGGCCGCCGACACCCGGTAGCCGGTGCGCTTCTGACCCGCGCGGCGGCGGTAGGCGGGACCGGACTGCTCGGGGGTCGCGTCCACCTCGCACACCAGGTACGCGTCGCGCAGCACGGTCAGCAGATCCTCGATGACCTTCTGTACGTCGTCCAGGTGGACATCGCGCAGGTCGGGCATGTTGCGCCGCAGGTACTTGCCGAACTTGCCCCGGGCGGACAGGAATTGGGCCGTGCGCTCCATGCCCGGCCGCGAGCCGTACGGGTAGGCGGTGCCGACGGCGGGCCTGTCGCTCTCGCCCAGCACCCAGGGACCGGTCAGCCGCTCCTCGCTCGCCCGCTGCAAGGTGTCGAAGTCGTCGCGGAAGTACTGCACGTCGATGGCGAGGGCACGCCGCATGAAGTCCAGCAGCGTCCGGGCGATCTCCTCGCGCAGCGCCGGGTCCGCGTCGCGCAGCGCCGCGTGCGCGGACTGCCAGCGTTCGCGGTCGGCGGCGATGACCCCCAGGTCCTCGTAGTCGATCCGCAGCAGACCCGTCTGCTCCAGGTTCGGCATCGTG
>NZ_JAANNX010000202.1:0-1055 GCF_013363615.1 Streptomyces sp. CAI-85
AGCAGCTCGATCGCCTGCTGCTGGTCGAGCGCGTGCAGCACCCGGCGCAGCTTCCATACGATGCCCAGCTCCTCGGCACCGAGCAGGATCTCCTCCTTGCGGGTACCGGACGCGTCGACGTCCACCGCGGGGAAGATGCGCTTGTCGGCGAGCTTCCGGTCGAGCTTGAGCTCCATGTTGCCGGTGCCCTTGAACTCCTCGAAGATCACCTCATCCATGCGGGACCCGGTGTCCACCAGGGCGGTGGCGAGGATGGTCAGCGAGCCGCCGTCCTCGATGTTGCGGGCCGCGCCGAAGAAGCGCTTCGGCGGGTACAGGGCCGTCGAGTCGACACCACCGGACAGGATGCGGCCGGAGGCCGGGGCGGCGAGGTTGTACGCACGGCCCAGACGCGTGATCGAGTCGAGCAGCACGACCACGTCGTGGCCCAGCTCCACCAGGCGCTTGGCGCGCTCGATGGCCAGCTCGGCGACCGTGGTGTGGTCCTCGGCCGGGCGGTCGAAGGTCGAGGAGATGACCTCGCCCTTGACCGACCGCTGCATGTCGGTGACCTCTTCCGGACGCTCGTCGACCAGGACGACCATCAGGTGGCACTCGGGGTTGTTGTGCGTGATCGCGTTGGCGATCGCCTGCATGATCATGGTCTTGCCGGTCTTCGGCGGGGCCACGATCAGACCGCGCTGGCCCTTGCCGATCGGCGACACGAGGTCGATGATCCGCGTGGTCAGCACGCCCGGGTCCGTCTCCAGGCGGAGGCGGTCCTGCGGGTAGAGCGGGGTCAGCTTGTTGAACTCCGGGCGGCCGCGGCCGTGTTCGGGCGCCATGCCGTTGACGGAGTCCAGGCGGACCAGCGCGTTGAACTTCTCGCGGCGCTCGCCCTCCTTGGGCTGGCGGACCGCGCCGGTGATGTGGTCGCCCTTGCGCAGGCCGTTCTTGCGGACCTGGGCGAGGGAGACGTACACGTCGTTCGGGCCCGGCAGGTAGCCGGAGGTCCGGATGAACGCGTAGTTGTCGAGGATGTCCAGGATGCCCGCGACGGGGATCAGGACGTCGTC
>NZ_JAANNX010000203.1:0-1050 GCF_013363615.1 Streptomyces sp. CAI-85
CGGTCGATCTTGTCCTGGTCGATCTCGTGGAACATGACCTGCTCCGTGAGACCGAAGGTGTAGTTGCCACGGCCGTCGAACTGCTTGGGGGACAGACCACGGAAGTCGCGGATGCGCGGCAGCGCGAGCGACAGGGTGCGGTCCAGGAACTCCCACATGCGGTCGCCACGGAGCGTGACGTGGGCACCGATCGGCTGACCCTCACGCAGCTTGAACTGCGCGATGGACTTGCGGGCCTTGGTGACGGCCGGCTTCTGACCGGTGATCGTGGTGAGGTCGCGGATGGCGCCCTCGATCAGCTTGGAGTCGCGGGCGGCGTCGCCCACACCCATGTTGACCACGATCTTGACGAGGCCGGGGATCTGCATGACGTTCTCGTAGGAGAACTCCTCACGCAGCTTGCCCGCGATCTCCTCGCGGTACTTCGTCTTGAGACGCGGAGTCGTGGTGGTAGCCATCAGATGTCCTCACCCGTCCGCTTGGCAACGCGGATCTTGTTGCCCTCGTCGTCGAAGCGGTAACCGACACGCGTGACGACCTTGTTGCCGTCCTTCTCCACGACGAGCTGAACGTTGCTCACGTGGATCGGGGCCTCGGTGGTCACGATGCCGCCGGCCTGCGAACCCTTGGCGGTCGGGCCGGCCTTGGTGTGCTTCTTGACCCGGTTGACACCCTCGACCAGGACGCGGTCCTCGCGGGGGAAGGCCGCGATGACCTTGCCCTGCTTGCCCTTGTCCTTACCGGTGATGACCTGGACCAGGTCGCCCTTCTTGATCTTCATGCTTACAGCACCTCCGGCGCGAGCGAGATGATCTTCATGAACTTCTTCTCGCGCAGCTCACGGCCGACCGGGCCGAAGATACGGGTGCCGCGAGGGTCGCCATCGTTCTTCAGAATGACGGCGGCGTTCTCGTCGAAGCGGATGTACGAGCCGTCCGGACGGCGGCGCTCCTTGACGGTGCGAACGATGACCGCCTTGACGACGTCACCCTTCTTCACGTTGCCACCGGGGATCGCGTCCTTGACGGTGGCGACGATGACGTCACCGAT
>NZ_JAANNX010000204.1:0-1037 GCF_013363615.1 Streptomyces sp. CAI-85
GGCGTCCAGCGGCAGTCCTCGACCTCGGTCTCGTCGAGGGCGTCCTGCCAGTCCTCCCAGAGCCAGTCCTTGTCGAGGCCGGAGTCGAGGTGGTCCCAGGGCAGGACCTCCTCGTAGCCGCGCTCACGGGTGGTGTACCAGTCGACGTCCACGCCGAACTCGGCCAGCGCCTTGTCGGCGCAGCTCATCCAGCGGTCGTAGGAGAAGTGCTCGCGCCAGCCGTCGAAGCGGCCGCCGTCCTCGTAGACCGCGCGGATGACGGCGCCGATGCGGCGGTCGCCGCGGGAGAGCAGGCCCTCGACGATGCCGGGCTTGCCGTCGTGGTAGCGGAAGCCGATGGAGCGGCCGTACTTCTTGTCGCCGCGGATCTTGTCGCGGAGCTTCTCCAGGCGGGCGTCGGTCTCCTCGGCGGAGAGCTGGGGCGCCCACTGGAAGGGGGTGTGCGGCTTGGGCACGAAGCCGCCGATCGACACCGTGCAGCGGATGTCGTTGGAGCGGGAGACCTCGCGGCCCTTCTGGATGACGTTCATCGCCATGTCGGCGATCTGGAGGACGTCGTCGTCGGTCTCGGTCGGCAGACCGCACATGAAGTACAGCTTCACCTGGCGCCAGCCGTTGCCGTAGGCGGTGGCGACCGTGCGGATCAGGTCCTCCTCGGAGACCATCTTGTTGATGACCTTGCGCATGCGCTCGGAGCCGCCCTCGGGGGCGAAGGTGAGGCCGGAGCGGCGGCCGTTGCGCGTGAGTTCGTTCGCCAGGTCGACGTTGAAGGCGTCCACGCGGGTGGAGGGCAGCGACAGGCCGATCTTGTCCTCGGTGTAGCGGTCGGCGAGGCCCTTGGCGATGTCGCCGATCTCGGAGTGGTCCGCCGAGGACAGGGAGAGCAGGCCGACCTCCTCGAAGCCGGTCGCCTTGAGGCCCTTGTCGACCATCTCGCCGATGCCGGTGATGGACCGCTCGCGCACCGGGCGGGTGATCATGCCGGCCTGGCAGAAGCGGCAGCCGCGGGTGCAGCCGCGGAAGATCTCCACCGACAT
>NZ_JAANNX010000205.1:0-1035 GCF_013363615.1 Streptomyces sp. CAI-85
GAGATCTTCACCGACACCGAGCTGGACTTCGCGCTGGAGGTCTGCGAGGCGGTGATGGACGTCTACCAGCCCGGTCCGGGCCGCGAGATCATCCTGAACCTGCCGGCCACCGTCGAGCGCTCCACGCCCTCCACCCACGCCGACCGCTTCGAGTGGATGAGCCGCAACCTCTCCCGCCGCGAGTACGTGTGCGTGTCGGTCCACCCGCACAACGACCGCGGCACCGCCGTCGCCGCCGCCGAGCTGGCGCTGATGGCCGGCGCCGACCGTGTCGAGGGCTGCCTGTTCGGACAGGGCGAGCGCACCGGCAACGTCGACCTGGTCACCCTGGGCATGAACCTGTTCTCCCAGGGCGTCGACCCGCAGATCGACTTCTCCGACATCGACGAGATCCGTCGTACGTGGGAGTACTGCAACCAGATGCAGGTCCACCCCCGCCACCCCTACGTGGGCGACCTGGTCTACACGTCCTTCTCCGGCTCCCACCAGGACGCCATCAAGAAGGGCTTCGACGCCATGGAGGCCGACGCGGCCGCGAAGGGCGTCACCGTCGACGACATCGAGTGGGCGGTCCCCTACCTGCCGATCGACCCCAAGGACGTCGGCCGGTCCTACGAGGCCGTCATCCGCGTCAACTCGCAGTCCGGCAAGGGCGGTATCGCCTACGTCCTGAAGAACGACCACAAGCTGGACCTGCCGCGCCGGATGCAGATCGAGTTCTCGAAGATCATCCAGGCCAAGACGGACGCCGAGGGCGGCGAGGTCACCGGCGCGGCCATCTGGTCCGTCTTCCAGGACGAGTACCTGCCGAACCCGGACAACCCCTGGGGCCGTATCCAGGTCCGCACCGGCCAGTCGACCACCGACACCGACGGCGTGGACACCCTGACGGTCGAGGCCACGGTCGACGGCGTCGACACGGTCCTGTCCGGCACCGGCAACGGTCCGATCTCGGCCTTCTTCGACGCCCTCCAGTCCATCGGCATCGACGTACGCCTGCTGGACTACCAGGAGCACACCATGAGCGAGGGCGCC
>NZ_JAANNX010000206.1:0-1031 GCF_013363615.1 Streptomyces sp. CAI-85
GCGTTCTCCAGGGCGGAGCGGGTGACCTTGACCGGGTCGATGACGCCGGCCTTGACCAGGTCGCCGTACTCGCCGGTCGCGGCGTTGAAGCCCTGGCCCTTGTCCAGCTCGGCGACCTTGGAGGTGATGACGTAGCCCTCCAGGCCGGCGTTCTCGGCGATCCAGCGCAGCGGCTCGACGGCGGCCTTGCGGACCACGGCGACACCGGTGGCCTCGTCGCCGGTCTTGTCGAGGTTGCCCTCGAGGACCTTGACGGCGTGGACCAGCGCGGAGCCGCCACCGGAGACGATGCCCTCCTCGACCGCGGCGCGGGTCGCGGAGATGGCGTCCTCCAGACGGTGCTTCTTCTCCTTCAGCTCCACCTCGGTGGCGGCGCCGACCTTGATCACGCACACGCCGCCGGCCAGCTTCGCGAGGCGCTCCTGGAGCTTCTCGCGGTCCCAGTCGGAGTCCGTGTTCTCGATCTCGGCCTTGATCTGGCCGACGCGGCCCTGCACCTCGGAGGAGTCACCGGCGCCGTCGACGATCGTGGTGTCGTCCTTGGTGACGGTGACCCGGCGGGCGGAGCCCAGCACGTCGATGCCGACCTGGTCGAGCTTGAGGCCGACCTCCTCGGAGATGACGGTGGCGCCGGTGAGGACGGCCATGTCCTGGAGCATCGCCTTGCGACGGTCGCCGAAGCCCGGGGCCTTGACGGCGACCGCGTTGAAGGTGCCGCGGATCTTGTTGACGACGAGGGTGGAGAGCGCCTCGCCCTCCAGGTCCTCGGCGATGATCAGCAGCGGCTTGGAGGAGTTGGTCTGGATGACCTTCTCCAGCAGCGGCAGCAGGTCCGCGATCGAGGAGATCTTGCCCTGGTTGATGAGGATGTAGGGGTCCTCCAGGACGGCCTCCATGCGCTCCTGGTCCGTCACGAAGTACGGCGACAGGTAGCCCTTGTCGAAGGCCATGCCCTCGGTGAAGTCCAGCTCCAGACCGAAGGTGTTGGACTCCTCGACGGTGATGACACCGTCCTTGCCGACCTTGTCCAT
>NZ_JAANNX010000207.1:0-998 GCF_013363615.1 Streptomyces sp. CAI-85
TCCTGGGAGGACCTGCCCGAGGACATCAAGAACACGTACGACAAGCTCGGCATCCCCGAGGCGGAGAAGCAGCGCCTCGTCGCCGGTGTCGCGGCCCAGTACGAGTCCGAGGTCGTCTACCACCAGATCCGTGAGGACCTGGAGGAGCAGGGCGTCATCTTCCTCGACACCGACACCGCGCTGAAGGAGCACCCGGAGCTCTTCAAGGAGTACTTCGGCACCGTCATCCCGGTCGGCGACAACAAGTTCGCGTCGCTGAACACGGCCGTGTGGTCCGGCGGCTCCTTCATCTACGTCCCGCCGGGCGTCCACGTGGAGATCCCGCTCCAGGCCTACTTCCGTATCAACACGGAGAACATGGGCCAGTTCGAGCGGACCCTGATCATCGTCGACGAGGGTGCCTACGTGCACTACGTCGAGGGTTGTACGGCCCCGATCTACAAGTCGGACTCGCTGCACAGCGCCGTGGTCGAGATCATCGTCAAGAAGAACGCCCGCTGCCGCTACACGACCATCCAGAACTGGTCGAACAACGTCTACAACCTGGTCACCAAGCGTGCCGTCGCCTACGAGGGCGCCACCATGGAGTGGATCGACGGCAACATCGGCTCCAAGGTGACGATGAAGTACCCGGCCGTCTACCTGATGGGCGAGCACGCCAAGGGCGAGACGCTCTCCATCGCCTTCGCGGGCGAGGGGCAGCACCAGGACGCCGGCTCCAAGATGGTCCACATGGCGCCGAACACCTCCTCCAACATCGTCTCCAAGTCGGTGGCGCGCGGCGGCGGCCGTACCTCCTACCGCGGTCTGGTCGAGATCGGCGAGGGCGCGCACGGCTCCAAGTCCAACGTGCTGTGCGACGCGCTGCTGGTCGACACCATCTCCCGCTCGGACACCTACCCCTACGTGGACGTCCGCGAGGACGACGTGTCCATGGGCCACGAGGCGACCGTCTCCAAGGTCTCCGAGGACCAGCTCTTCTACCTGATGAGCCGCGG
>NZ_JAANNX010000208.1:0-986 GCF_013363615.1 Streptomyces sp. CAI-85
CGGCACACAGAAACCGGAGAAGTAGTGCCTACGATCCAGCAGCTGGTCCGTAAGGGCCGGCAGGACAAGGTCGAGAAGAACAAGACGCCCGCACTCGAGGGTTCCCCTCAGCGTCGTGGCGTCTGCACGCGTGTGTTCACGACCACCCCGAAGAAGCCGAACTCGGCCCTGCGTAAGGTCGCGCGTGTGCGTCTGACCAGCGGCATCGAGGTCACCGCTTACATTCCGGGTGAGGGACACAACCTGCAGGAGCACTCCATCGTGCTCGTGCGCGGCGGCCGTGTGAAGGACCTGCCGGGTGTTCGCTACAAGATCATCCGCGGCTCCCTCGACACCCAGGGTGTCAAGAACCGCAAGCAGGCCCGCAGCCGCTACGGCGCCAAGAAGGAGAAGTAAGAAATGCCTCGTAAGGGCCCTGCCCCGAAGCGCCCGGTCATCATCGACCCGGTCTACGGTTCTCCTCTTGTCACCTCGCTCATCAACAAGGTGCTGCTGAACGGCAAGCGCTCCACCGCCGAGCGCATCGTCTACGGCGCCATGGAGGGCCTGCGCGAGAAGACCGGCAACGACCCGGTCATCACGCTGAAGCGCGCTCTCGAGAACATCAAGCCGACCATCGAGGTCAAGTCCCGCCGTGTCGGTGGCGCGACCTACCAGGTCCCGGTCGAGGTCAAGCCCGGCCGCGCCAGCACGCTCGCGCTGCGCTGGCTCGTCGGTTACTCCCGCGCCCGTCGCGAGAAGACCATGACCGAGCGCCTGCTCAACGAGCTTCTCGACGCCTCCAACGGCCTGGGTGCCGCTGTGAAGAAGCGCGAGGACACGCACAAGATGGCCGAGTCCAACAAGGCCTTCGCGCACTACCGCTGGTAGTCGCTACCCACATCGAGACCGAGAGAAGACTGAAGCCTTATGGCTACCACTTCACTTGACCTGGCCAAGGTCCGCAACATCGGGATCATGGCCCACATCGACGCGGGCAAGACGAC
>NZ_JAANNX010000209.1:0-965 GCF_013363615.1 Streptomyces sp. CAI-85
GCGAGACGGTCGAGGAGCTGACCCTCCAGGCCCCGCTGACACTGCCCGAACAGGGCGGGGTCCGGCTGCGGGTCACGGTCGGGGAGCCCGGCGCCGACGATCGGCGGACGGTCGGCGTGTACTCCTGTGCCGACTCCGCGGCGGGGACGCCGGGGGAAGCCTGGACGTGCCACGCCACTGGCGTGATTGCGCGGGAGGCCGTCGAGGCGGGTGCCGACCTGGTGGCCTGGCCGCCGTCGGGCGCCGTGCGCGTCGAGACCGGTGAGCTGTACGACGATCTGGCCGGTGCCGGATACGGATACGGCCCCGCCTTCCAGGGGCTGCGTGCCGCTTGGCGGCGCGGCGACGAGGTGTTCGCCGAGGTCGAGGCGGGGGAGGAGCAGCGGGACGAGGCGGCTCGCTTCGGTCTGCACCCCGCGCTGCTGGACGCGGCGCTGCATGCTGTGCGGCTGGGCGGGTTCTTCGCCGACGCGCAGGCGCGGCTGCCGTTCGAGTGGCGTGGCGTGTCGCTGCACGCGTCCGGCGCGTCGGTGCTGCGGGTACGTCTGGCGCCGGCCGGTGCGGACGCCCTGTCGGTGACCGTCGCCGACGGCACCGGACAGCCCGTCGCGACCGTCGGCTCGCTGCTGACCCGACCCGTCGACCGGGAACAGCTCGCCGCGGCCCAAGGCTCCCTGCACGACGCCCTGTTCGAGCTCCAGTGGACCGCTGCCACGCCGGCGCCGGAGGCCGCGGGGACGTTCACGTGGGTCGTCGTCGGTGAGTCGCCGATCGACGGGCCGACGTACCCGGACTTCGACGCTCTCGCCGCCGGGGAGGCCGTACCGGACCTCGTCGTCCGCCGCTTCGCCAGCTCGGCGGACACCGCCGGGACGACCGCGGACGTCGTACACACGGCTCTCCGTGACGTCCTGGAGCTGGTGCAGGGGTGGCTGGCGGAGGAGCGGTTCGCGGGGTCGCGGCTG
>NZ_JAANNX010000081.1:0-18834 GCF_013363615.1 Streptomyces sp. CAI-85
GATCCCGGTGATCTGCGACGAGCAGCTCGTCGTCGAGTACTACGCCCGCTGATCCCTCGGCAGCCGTAGCACCAGCGCTCAAGGCCCGCCGTCCGTCCGCCCCTCGGGGCGGGGGCGGCGGGCCTTCGCACACCCGGACACCCCGGCGCCGACGGGCCCTAATCCGGTACGGAACGGCCGCGTCGGCGCGATAGGCTCGCCTCCAGAGACAGGTGTTCACACAACAGGGACAACAGGGAGCGGGTGCGCAGTGTCCGGTGGAGAGGTGGCCGGCATCCTGGTGGCCGTCTTCTGGGCGATTCTGGTCTCCTTCCTCGCCGTCGCGCTGGCGAGACTGGCCCAGACGCTCAAGGCGACCACCAGACTCGTCGCGGACGTGACCGACCAGGCCGTCCCGCTGCTCGCCGACGCCTCCGCGACGGTGCGGTCCGCGCAGACCCAGCTCGACCGGGTCGACGCGATCGCCTCCGACGTCCAGGAAGTCACGTCGAACGCCTCCGCGCTCTCGTCGACCGTCGCCTCCACCTTCGGCGGCCCCCTGGTGAAGGTCGCCGCCTTCGGCTACGGCGTCCGCCGGGCCCTCGGCGGCCGCCGGGAGGACACGCCCGCCCGGGAGCCCCGGCGTACCGTGATCGTGGGCCGCGCGGTCTCCCGGCGGGAGAAGCGGAACGCCCGTGGAAAGAGGGACTGAGACCTAGCGATGTTCCGCCGTACCTTCTGGTTCACCACCGGCGTCGCCGCCGGGGTCTGGGCCACCACCAAGGTCAACCGCAAGCTGAAGCAGCTCACCCCCGAGAGCCTCGCCGCGACCGCGGCGAACAAGGCCCTGGAGACCGGAGCGCGCATCAAGGACCGAGCGGTGGGCTTCGCGCTCGACGTCCGCGACAACATGGCCCGGCGGGAGGCCGAACTCGAGGACGCCCTCGGTATCGGCGACGACCCCGAACTGCCCGCGCCCCGGCGGTACACCGCCATCGAGAACCGCACCCACCCGAAGTACCTCGACAGCTCGACGTACTCGCACAACCGGAATGAGGACCACTGATGGAGTCGGCCGAGATTCGCCGCCGCTGGCTGAGCTTCTTCGAGGAGCGCGGGCACACCGTCGTCCCTTCGGCGTCGCTCATCGCGGACGACCCGACTCTGCTGCTCGTCCCCGCCGGCATGGTGCCCTTCAAGCCCTACTTCCTGGGTGAGGTCAAGCCCCCCTTCGCGCGCGCCACCAGCGTGCAGAAGTGCGTGCGCACGCCCGACATCGAAGAGGTCGGCAAGACCACCCGCCACGGCACGTTCTTCCAGATGTGCGGCAACTTCTCCTTCGGCGACTACTTCAAGGAAGGCGCCATCAGTTACGCCTGGGAGCTGCTCACCAGCCCCCAGGACAAGGGCGGTTACGGTCTGGAGCCGGAGAAGCTCTGGATCACCGTCTACCAGGACGACGACGAGGCCGAGCGCATCTGGCACGAGGTCGTCGGGGTGCCGAAGGAGCGCATCCAGCGCCTCGGCATGAAGGACAACTACTGGTCCATGGGCGTCCCCGGCCCCTGCGGCCCCTGTTCCGAGATCAACTACGACCGCGGCCCCGAGTTCGGCGCCGAGGGCGGCCCCGCCGTCAACGACGAGCGGTACGTGGAGATCTGGAACCTCGTCTTCATGCAGTTCGAGCGCGGCGAGGGCATCGGCAAGGACAACTTCGAGATCCTCGGCGAGCTGCCCAGCAAGAACATCGACACGGGCCTCGGCCTGGAGCGTCTCGCCATGATTCTGCAAGGCGTGCAGAACATGTACGAGATCGACACCTCCATGGCCGTCATCGACAAGGCCACCGAGCTGACCGGCGTGGCCTACGGCGACGCCCACGCCTCGGACGTCTCGCTGCGCGTGGTCACCGACCACATGCGCACCTCGGTGATGCTCATCGGCGACGGCGTCACCCCCGGCAACGAGGGCCGCGGCTACGTCCTGCGCCGCATCATGCGCCGCGCCATCCGCAACATGCGCCTCCTCGGCGCCACCGGCCCCGTCGTCAAGGACCTGGTCGACACCGTCATCGCGATGATGGGGCAGCAGTACCCCGAGCTGGTCACCGACCGCGAGCGCATCGAGAACGTCGCCCTGGCCGAGGAGAACGCCTTCCTCAAGACGCTGCGGGCCGGCACCAACATCCTCGACACCGCCATCACCGAGACCAAGGCCGCCGGCGGCGCCGTCCTCGCCGGCGACAAGGCGTTCCTGCTCCACGACACCTGGGGCTTCCCGATCGACCTCACCCTGGAGATGGCCGCCGAGCAGGGGCTGTCCGTGGACGAGGACGGCTTCCGCCGTCTGATGAAGGAGCAGCGGGACAAGGCCAAGGCCGACGCCCAGGCCAAGAAGACCGGGCACGCCGGAGCCGGCGCCTACCGCGAGATCGCCGACCAGGCCGGCGAGACCGACTTCATCGGCTACTCCGACACCGAGGGCGAGACCACCGTCGTCGGCATCCTGGTCGACGGCGTCTCCTCCCCGGCCGCCTCCGAGGGCGACGAGGTCGAGATCGTCCTGGACCGCACCCCGTTCTACGCCGAGGGCGGCGGCCAGATCGGCGACACCGGCCGGATCAAGGTGGACACCGGTGCCGTCATCGAGATCCGCGACACCCAGAAGCCGGTCCCGGGCGTCTACGTCCACAAGGGCGTCGTCCAGGTCGGCGAGGTGACCGTCGGCGCCAAGGCCCACGCCTCCATCGACCGCCGGCGCCGTACGGCCATCGCCCGCGCCCACTCGGCCACCCACCTCACCCACCAGGCCCTGCGTGACGCGCTCGGCCCGACGGCCGCCCAGGCCGGTTCCGAGAACCAGCCCGGCCGCTTCCGCTTCGACTTCGGTTCGCCGTCCGCCGTTCCGACGGCCGTGATGACCGACGTCGAGCAGAAGATCAACGAGGTGCTCGCCCGCGATCTCGACGTGCACGCCGAGGTCATGGGCATCGACGAGGCCAGGAAGCAGGGCGCCATCGCCGAGTTCGGCGAGAAGTACGGCGAGCGGGTCCGGGTGGTGACCATCGGCGACTTCTCCAAGGAGCTGTGCGGCGGCACGCACGTCCACAACACCGCCCAGCTCGGTCTGGTGAAGCTGCTCGGCGAGTCGTCGATCGGCTCCGGTGTGCGCCGGATCGAGGCCCTCGTGGGTGTCGACGCCTACAACTTCCTGGCCCGGGAGCACACGGTCGTCGCCCAGCTCCAGGAGCTGATCAAGGGCCGCCCGGAGGAGCTTCCGGAGAAGGTCTCCGCCATGCTCGGCAAGCTGAAGGACGCCGAGAAGGAGATCGAGAAGTTCCGCGCCGAGAAGGTCCTCCAGGCCGCCGCCGGTCTGGTGGAGTCCGCCAAGGACGTCCGCGGCATCGCCGTGGTGACCGGACAGGTCCCGGACGGCACCACCCCGGACGACCTGCGCAAGCTGGTCCTCGACGTGCGCGGCCGCATCCAGGGCAGCCGGGCCGCCGTCGTCGCCCTGTTCACGGTGAACAACGGCAAGCCGCTGACGGTCATCGCCACCAACGAGGCCGCCCGTGAGCGCGGCCTCAAGGCCGGCGACCTGGTCCGTACGGCCGCCAAGACCCTCGGCGGCGGCGGTGGCGGCAAGCCGGACGTCGCCCAGGGCGGCGGCCAGAACCCGGCCGCCGTCGGGGACGCCGTCGACGCGGTCGAGCGGCTCGTGGCCGAGACGGCCAAGTGAGCCAGGCCATGCGCAAGGGCCGCCGGCTCGCGATCGACGTCGGGGACGCCCGGATCGGGGTCGCCTCGTGCGACCCCGACGGGATCCTCGCCACCCCGGTGGAGACGGTCCCCGGCCGGGACGTCCCGGCGGCCCACCGCCGGCTGCGGCAGTTGGTCGAGGAGTACGAACCGATCGAGGTCGTCGTCGGTCTCCCTCGCTCCCTCAAGGGGGGCGAGGGCCCGGCCGCGGTCAAGGTCCGCGCCTTCGCGGGGGAGCTGGCCAAGGGCATCGCACCGGTGCCGGTACGCCTGGTGGACGAGCGGATGACGACCGTGACGGCCAGTCAGGGACTGCGTGCCTCGGGGGTGAAATCCAAGAAGGGCCGTTCGGTCATCGACCAGGCAGCCGCTGTGATCATCCTTCAGCAGGCGCTGGAATCCGAACGGGTGTCAGGCAAAGCACCGGGCGAGGGCGTCGAAGTGGTCATCTGATCGCGATACGGTAACGTTCCGCGCGATGCGGTGGTGTTCGAACAGCCGCCGCACAGAGAGAGGCGGACACGATGACCGGCCCGTGCAAGCCGCGTGATCGCCGCCTCGCGGCTCTAGGGGATCGATGACTGAGTATGGCCGGGGTCCAGGCTCCGAACCGTGGCATCCGGAGGACCCGTTGTACGGGGACGGCGGATGGGAAGGGCAGCAGGCCCCCATGGCCGGACAGCAGCCTGCCTACGGCGGCCAGCAGCAGCACCCCTACCCGCAGCAGCAGGCGCAGTACGGCGACTGGGGTCAGGGCCAGCCGCAGCAGTACGGCCAGCAGCAGTACCCGCAGCAGTCGTACGACCAGCAGGGTTACGGCCAGCAGCAGCAGTCCTACGATCATCAGCAGTACGCCCATCAGGCCCAGCAGCAGGGCTACCAGGAGGGGTATCACGAGGGCGGCTGGGACGGCACGGGCACGCACGCGCACGTCCCCTACGCCCCCGACCCGGGTGACCCGTACGGCCAGCAGGCCGCCGCGTACGGCGCGGAGCAGCCCGACTTCTACGGCACCCAGGACGCCTATCCGCCGCCCGAGCCGCCCGCCCGTCGGCACCCGGAGCCGGGTGCCGAGCCGAGGACGCGGGCGGAGCCCGAGCGGAAACCCGAGTGGGACCCGGATCCCGAGGAGCAGGGCGAGCACCCCTTTTTCGCGGGCGGCGGGGCGGATGACGACGACGAGGACGAGGACCGGTACGCACGGGCCGGCCGGGGCGGCGGGGACGACGACGAGGACGAGTCCGAAGGGCGCGGCGGCCGTGGTGACCGCGGTGACCGCCGGGGCCGTGGCGGCAAGGGCGCGAAGGACGGCAAGGGTCCCCAGGGCAAGAAGAGCCGCAACGGCTGCGCCTGCCTGGTCGTCGCACTGGTGTTCGCCGGTGGTCTGGGCGGGGTCACCTACCTCGGCTACAGCTTCTACCAGAATCGTTACGGCGCGGCCCCGGACTACGCGGGCGGCGGCTCCGGTCAGTCGGTGAGCGTGCAGGTCCCCGAGGGCTCGGGCGGGGCCAGGATCGGCCAGCTCCTGAAGGAGGCCGGGGTGGTGAAGAGCGTCGACGCGTTCGTGTCCGCCTTCACGAGTAATCCCGACGGCGACAAGATCCAGGCGGGCGCGTACATCCTGAAGAAGGAGATGTCCGCGGAGAGCGCCGTCGAGATGATGCTCGACCCGGCCAGCCAGGCCAATGTGATGGTCAACCCCGGGCACCGCAACATCCAGGTCTACAAGATCATCGACGAGAAGCTCGACCTCGCCGCCGGCACCACCCGGAAGGTCGCGGAGTCCAAGTTCGACGAACTCGGCCTGCCCGACTGGGCGAACGACGACGAGGACATCAAGGACCCGCTGGAGGGCTTCCTCTACCCGGGCACCTATCCCGCGGCCAAGGGCATGAAGCCCGAGGCGGTCCTGAAGCCGATGGTCGCCCAGGCCAACGAGGTCTACGAGAAGTACGACCTGGAGGCGAAGGCGAAGGAGCTCAAGCTGGACGGGCCGCTCCAGGTCGTCACCGTCGCCAGCCTGGTCCAGGCCGAGGGCAAGACGCTGGACGACTACCGCAAGATGGCGGAGGTCGTCTACAACCGGCTCAAGCCGACGAACACCGAGACCTACCAGTTGCTCCAGTTCGACTCGACCTTCAACTACCTGAGGAACGAGAGCAAGATCCAGATCAGCGAGTCCGAGATCAACAGCAACAAGGACCCGTACAACACCTACACCAACAAGGGTCTGCCGCCGGGGCCGATCGGCAACCCCGGTGCGGACGCGATGAAGGCCACGCTGAACCCGACCAGTTCCGGCTGGATCTACTTCGTGGCCACCGACGGTGTGAGCAAGACCGAATTCGCCAGGACCGCCGCGGAATTCCAGAAGCTCAAGGACAAGTTCAATGCAAGCAGGGGCAACTGACGCCCGCCGGGCCGCAGTTCTCGGCAGTCCCATCGCCCACTCGCTCTCCCCGGTGCTGCACCGCGCCGCGTACGAGGCGCTGGAGCTGACCGGCTGGACGTACGACCGCTTCGAGATCGACGAGGCGGCCCTGCCCGGCTTCGTCGACGGGCTCGGCCCCGAGTGGGCCGGTCTCTCGCTGACCATGCCGCTCAAGCGCGCGGTCATCCCCCTGCTGGACGAGATCAGCGAGACGGCGGCCTCCGTGGGCGCCGTGAACACCCTGGTCCTCGGCGAGGACGGCCGCCGGACCGGCGACAACACCGACATCCCCGGCATGGTCGCCGCACTGCGCGAGCACGGCGTCGAGCAGGTCGGCTCCGCCGCGATCCTGGGCGCCGGCGCGACCGCCTCCTCGGCCCTGGCCGCGCTGTCCCGGATCTGCACCGGCGAGATCGTCGCGTACGTGCGCAGCGCGGCGCGGGCCGTCGAGATGCGGGAGTGGGGCGAGCGGCTCGACGTCGAGGTACGGATCGCCGACTGGGCGGACGCGGCGCAGGCCCTGCGCTTCCCGCTGGTCGTCGCGACCACCCCGGCCGGGACCACCGACGCCCTCGCCGTCGCCGTACCGGAGCGGCCCACCACCCTCTTCGACGTGCTCTACGACCCCTGGCCCACCGAACTGGCCGCCCGCTGGTCCATGTTCGGCGGCGCGGTCGTCAGCGGCCTCGACCTGCTCGTCCACCAGGCGGTGCTCCAGGTGGAACAGATGACGGGCCGCACCCCCGTCCCGGTGGAGGTCATGCGCAAGGCGGGCGAACAGGCCCTGGCCGCGCGGCAGGACCCCGAGGTCTGACCGCCGGCCGCCGCCCGCCCGGCGGCGCCGCACCTGACATCCTCGCGTCCGCTTCGTGGACCGGGGCCGGTCCACCGGGCGGGACGTGGGAGGATCGGAGGTGGCGGGCCGGGGCCGCGCACCCGGTCGGCGTCGACGTCGTACGCGAGGACACGCGTGCGCAGGGCAGTACCAGGGCGCGAGACTGAGGAGCATCGTTGAGCAGGCTGCGTTGGCTGACCGCGGGGGAGTCCCACGGTCCCGCACTTGTCGCGACGCTGGAGGGCCTTCCCGCCGGCGTGCCGATCACCACGGAGATGGTGGCCGACCATCTGGCGCGGCGGCGGCTCGGCTATGGACGCGGCGCCCGGATGAAGTTCGAGCGCGACGAGGTGACCTTCCTCGGCGGCGTCCGGCACGGACTCACCCTCGGCTCCCCGGTCGCGATCATGGTCGGCAACACCGAATGGCCCAAGTGGGACCAGGTCATGGCGGCCGACCCGGTCGACCCGGAGATCCTCGCGGGCCTCGCGCGCAACGCGCCCCTGACCCGTCCCCGCCCCGGCCACGCCGACCTGGCCGGCATGCAGAAGTACGGCTTCGACGAGGCCCGCCCGATCCTGGAGCGCGCCTCCGCCCGCGAGACGGCGGCCCGGGTCGCCCTCGGCGCGGTCGCCCGGTCGTACCTCAAGGAGACGGCCGGCATCGAGATCGTCTCGCACGTGATCGAACTGGCCGCCGCCAAGGCCCCCTACGGGGTCTACCCGACCCCCGCCGACGTCGAGAAGCTGGACGCCGACCCGGTGCGCTGCCTGGACGCGGACGCGTCGAAGGCGATGGTCGCGGAGATCGACCAGGCCCACAAGGACGGCGACACCCTCGGCGGTGTCGTCGAGGTGCTCGCCCACGACGTGCCGGTGGGCCTCGGCTCGCACGTGCACTGGGACCGCCGGCTGGACGCCCGGCTGGCCGCCGCCCTCATGGGCATCCAGGCCATCAAGGGCGTCGAGGTCGGCGACGGCTTCGACCTCGCGCGCGTGCCGGGCTCCAAGGCCCACGACGAGATCCTCACCACGCCCGAGGGCATCCGGCGCTCCTCCGGCCGCTCCGGCGGCACCGAGGGCGGTCTGACCACCGGCGAGCTGCTGCGCGTGCGTGCCGCGATGAAGCCGATCGCGACCGTCCCGCGCGCCCTCCAGACCGTCGACGTCGTCACCGGCGAGGCCGCCCAGGCCCACCACCAGCGCTCCGACGTCTGCGCGGTGCCCGCGGCCGGCATCGTCGCCGAGGCGATGGTGGCGCTCGTCCTCGCGGACGCGGTCGCCGAGAAGTTCGGCGGCGACAGCGTGCCCGAGACCCGCCGCAACGTCCGGTCGTACCTCGACAACCTGCACATCCGATGAGCGGGCCGCTGGTCGTCCTGGTCGGGCCGATGGGCGTCGGCAAGTCCACCGTGGGGCTGCTGCTGGCCGAGCGGCTGGGCACCGGCTACCGGGACACCGACGACGACATCGTCGCCGAGCAGGGCCGCAGCATCGCGGAGATCTTCGTCGACGAGGGCGAGGACGCCTTCCGCGCGCTCGAGAAGCAGGCCGTGGCCCGCGCGCTCGGCGAGCACACCGGCGTCCTCGCGCTCGGCGGCGGCGCCGTCCTGGACGCGGACACGCGTGCCCTGCTCGCCGGACAGCGGGTGCTCTATCTGTCGATGGACGTCGAGGAGGCCGTGCGGCGCACCGGCCTGGGCGTCGCCCGCCCGCTGCTCGCGGTCAACCCGCGCAAGCAGTGGCGCGAACTGATGGACGCCCGCCGCCCCCTGTACGAGGGCGTCGCCACGGCCGTGGTGGCCACCGACGGCCGTACGGCCGAAGAGGTCGCCCGAGTCGCCCTGGACGCACTGGAGTTGAAGGACGCATGAGCAGCGAGTCGGTAACACGGATCAGGGTCGGCGGCAGCGCGGGCTCGGAGCCGTACGAGGTTCTGGTCGGCCGTCGGCTCCTCGGTGAACTCGGCGGGCTGATCGGCGACCGCGTGAAGCGGGTCGCCGTGATCCACCCCGAGGCGCTCGCCGAGACCGGTGACGCGCTCCGCGCCGACCTGGCCGAACAGGGCTACGAGGCCGTCGCCATCCAGGTGCCCAACGCGGAGGAGGCCAAGACCGCCGAGGTCGCCGCCTACTGCTGGAAGGCGCTCGGCCAGTCCGGATTCACCCGCACCGACGTCGTGGTGGGCGTCGGCGGCGGCGCCACCACCGACCTCGCCGGGTTCGTGGCCGCCACCTGGCTGCGCGGCGTGCGCTGGATCGCCGTCCCGACCACCGTCCTCGCCATGGTCGACGCGGCCGTCGGCGGCAAGACCGGCATCAACACCGCCGAGGGCAAGAACCTCGTCGGCGCCTTCCACCCGCCGGCCGGTGTCCTGTGCGACCTGGCCGCGCTGGACTCCCTCCCGGTCCACGACTACGTCTCCGGGCTCGCCGAGATCATCAAGGCCGGTTTCATCGCCGACCCGGTGATCCTCGACCTCATCGAGGCCGACCCGGAGGCCGCGCGCACCCCGGCCGGACCGCACACGGCCGAGCTGATCGAGCGCTCCATCCAGGTCAAGGCGGACGTCGTCTCCTCCGACCTCAAGGAGTCCGGGCTGCGGGAGATCCTCAACTACGGCCACACCCTCGCGCACGCCATCGAGAAGAACGAGCGCTACAAGTGGCGCCACGGCGCCGCCGTCTCCGTCGGCATGCACTTCGCCGCCGAACTGGGCCGTCTCGCAGGCCGGTTGGACGACGCCACGGCCGACCGGCACCGTACGGTCCTGGAGTCCGTCGGGCTGCCGCTGTTCTACCGGTACGACCAGTGGCCCAAGCTGCTGGAGACCATGAAGGTCGACAAGAAGTCCCGCGGCGATCTGCTGCGGTTCATCGTCCTCGACGGGCTGGCCAAGCCGACCGTCCTGGAGGGCCCCGACCCGGCGGTGCTGCTCGCCGCCTACGGGGAAGTCGGACAGTAGGCCCGAGCAGGAGGACACTACGTCCCCCAGGTTCCCCTTCCGCCCGATTCGCCGGGCACACCGGGCACTTCGGGCCGCCCCCGGCCGTTCACCAAACGACGGTCGGGGGCGGTACCGTTCAGAATCGAAAACGGGGGCATACGTTCCCGTCGTCAGCGCCCATCGCCTGTACGAGACGGAGTGGCACCGGATGCAGCACGCAGTGGGTTCTCCGCTGCCGCCGCCCCACCAGCCGGGGCACGGTCCGGCCGTCGGCTGGTCGTCGGCCGCACATCTGCCGGGGCCGCACCAGCCGGGCGGCACCCCGCCCCCGCCCCCACCGGGCTTCGTCGGCGCCCCCTCGGGCCCGGTGCCGCCCGCGCCGCAGCCACCGGTGCCCCCGGTCCCGCCGCCCCCGGCTCCGCAGCACGCGCCCGTTCCGCCGGCCCCGCCCGGACCGTCGCACGCGTCCCACCCGCCCGGCTCCTCCGGCACCGAGGTCACCGGGCACCTTCCGCTGCCCCCGGGCGGTCCGGTCCCCATGCCCAGCATGCCGCCCGCCGCGACCGCCCCCGACCCGGGCGCCACCACCCTCGCCGTGCTGCTCATCGGGCCCGCGGGCGCCGGGAAGACCAGCGTCGCCAAGTTCTGGGCCGACCACCGCCGGGTGCCCACCGCCCACATCAGCCTGGACGACGTCCGCGAATGGGTCCGCTCCGGCTTCGCCGACCCGCAGAGCGGGTGGAACGACCACTCCGAGGCCCAGTACCGGCTGGCCCGCCGCACCTGCGGCTTCGCCGCCCGCAACTTCCTGGCCAACGGCATCTCGTGCATCCTCGACGACGCGATCTTCCCGGACCGCCCGGCCGTCGGCCTCGGCGGCTGGAAGCGCCACGTCGGCCCGGGGCTTCTGCCGGTCGTCCTGCTGCCCGGCCTGGAGGTCGTCCTGGAGCGCAACGCGCAACGCTCCGGCAACCGCCGTCTCACCGACGAGGAGGTCGCCCGTATCCACGGCCGGATGGCCGGGTGGTACGGCTCGGGCCTGCCGATCATCGACAACACCGCGCTGGACGTCCCGTCGACCGCACGGGTCCTGGACGAGGTGCTGGCCAGAGCGATCGCAAGCCCGCCGAAGTGGTGAACCCGGCCGAAGGCTGAGTCCGGCAGGGTGGGTGAGCGTGGCCGAGGTGAGTCCGGCCGAGGTGAGCCTGGCCGAGCGGCGATCCGGGCCGGGACGGTGAGCCCTGCCAAGTGGTGAGCCTGGCCGAGGGATGATCCCGCCCGAGTCGTGAGTCCGGCCGAGGGGTGAGTCCGGCCCGGAGAAACGCCGGCAGGGCACCCCACTCGGCCCCTCCCAACCGGCACAATCCGGGCATGGCTCCTACGCTCGACTCATGTCAGACCTGTACGCGTCTCGCCGAACCCGCCTGAGGGAACGCTGCACCGCGGCCGGCAACGCGGCAGCGCTCGTCTCCAGTCCGGCCAATGTGAGGTACCTCGCCGGAGCCGCCCCGCGCGGCGCCGTGCTGCTCCTCGGCAAAGGGGAGGACGTCCTCGTCTGCCCCGGCCCGCCCGACGACCGCCCCGGTGAGGAGCGCCCGGACGACAGCCTGCGCGTCCACCTCCTGTCCCGTCCCGGCGGCGACCCGGCCGTCGCGGCGGCCGACCTCCTGACGGCCCGTCCCGGCGGCGACTCCCTCGCCATCGAGGAACACCACCTCACCGTCGCCCGCCACCGCGAACTGCGCTCGGTCGTCCCCCGGCTGCGCGTCGCCGACCTGGGCACCGCCGTGGAACAGCTCAGGGTCGTCAAGGACGAGGAGGAGATCTCCTGTCTGCGGATCGGCGCCGAGATCGCCGACCAGGCCCTCGGCGAGCTGCTGGAATCCATCCTGGTGGGCCGTACCGAACGCCATCTCGCCCTGGAGCTGGAGCGACGGCTCGTCGACCACGGCGCCGACGGGCCCGCCTTCCCCACCTCCGTCGCCACCGGCCCGAACTCCGGCCGCCGCGGGCACCGGCCCACGGACCGGCGGGTGGAGGAGGGCGACTTCCTCTCCGTCTGCCTGGGCGCGGCCTACCGCGGCTACCGCTGCGAGATCGGCCGTACGTTCGTCATCGGCACCTCTCCCGCCGACTGGCAGATCGAGCTGTACGACCTGGTCTTCGCCGCCCAGCGCGCCGGACGGGAGAGCCTGGTACCGGGCGCCGCCTACCGTGACGTGGACCGCGCGGCCCGCCAGGTACTGGGCTCCGCCGGGTACCACGAGGGCCTTCCGGCGCTCACCGGGCACGGCGTCGGACTCGAAATCGACGAGGACCCGCAGTTGGCCCCCGCGGCCATGGGTAAACTGGACGCTTGCGTGCCGGTCACCGTCGAACCGGGGGTCCACCTCCCGGGCCGGGGCGGCGTCCGGATCGATGACACGCTCGTCGTACGCCCCGAGGCGGACGGCGGACCCGAGCTACTCACCATCACGACCAAGGAGCTGCTCGCCCTCTAGGCAGGTGCGTGCCCCCGGGGTCGTCCACGTCAGTCCAGGAGATTCCGCAACCGTGGCTTCCACGAACGACCTCAAGAACGGCCTGGTGCTCAAGCTCGAAGGCGGCCAGCTCTGGTCCGTCGTCGAGTTCCAGCACGTCAAGCCCGGCAAGGGCCCGGCCTTCGTGCGCACCAAGCTCAAGAACGTGCTGTCCGGCAAGGTGGTCGACAAGACCTTCAACGCCGGCGTCAAGGTCGAGACGGCCACTGTCGACAAGCGCGACATGCAGTTCTCGTACATGGACGGCGAGTACTTCGTCTTCATGGACATGGACACGTACGACCAGCTCATGATCGACCGCAAGACGGTCGGCGACGCCGCCAACTTCCTGGTCGAGGGCTTCACCGCCACCGTCGCCCAGCACGAGGGCGAGGTGCTCTTCGTCGAGCTGCCGGCCGCCGTCGAGCTGGTCATCCAGGAGACCGAGCCGGGCCTCCAGGGCGACCGCTCCACCGGTGGCACCAAGCCCGCCACCCTGGAGACCGGCCACCAGATCCAGGTCCCGCTCTTCATCACCACCGGTGAGAAGATCAAGGTCGACACCCGCACCAGCGACTACCTCGGCCGGGTGAACAGCTAACCGTGGCTGCCCGCAACACGGCCCGCAAGCGTGCCTTCCAGATCCTCTTCGAGGGCGACCAGCGCGGAGCCGATGTCCTGACGGTCCTCGCGGACTGGGTGCGGCTCTCCCGGGCCGACACCCGGCAGCCGCCGGTCAGCGAGTACACCATGCAGCTCGTCGAGGGCTACGCCGGGCACGCGCGGCGGATCGACGAGCTGATCTCCCAGTACGCCGTCGGCTGGACGCTCGACCGGATGCCGGTCGTCGACCGCAACCTCCTGCGGCTGGGCGCCTACGAGCTGATCTGGGTCGACGAGACCCCGGACGCCGTCGTCCTCGACGAGATGGTGCAGCTCGCGAAGGAGTTCTCCACGGACGAGTCGCCCTCGTTCGTCAACGGCCTGCTCGGCCGGCTGAAGGAGCTCAAGCCGTCGCTGCGCCGCGACGAGGCGTAGAAGCGCCGGAACGACACGCCGGAGGGCCCGCAGCAGCACGCTGCGGGCCCTCCGGCGTGTCCGAGGCTCCCCGGGGCCCCGAGCGCCCGCTCCTGGTCCCAGGAGCCCCACAGGCCCCTGGAAACACCGCCGGGGTGGCCGGAACCCTCAGGTTCCGGCCACCCCGGCGGCACGTTTCTGCTGAGTCCCTACGGTGCTCAGTTCTCCTCGTGGGACACCGCGCGGCGCGCGTCCGCGTCCAGCACGCCCCAACTGATGAGCTGCTCGGTGAGGACCGAGGGCGACTGGTCGTAGATGACGGCGAGGGTGCGCAGGTCGTCCTGGCGGATCGAGAGCACCTTGCCGTTGTAGTCGCCGCGCTGGGACTGGATCGTCGCCGCGTAGCGCTGGAGGGGGCCCGCCTTCTCGACCGGCACATGGGCCAGCCGCTCCAGGTCGAGGACCAGCTTCGGCGGCGGCTCGGCGGCGCCGCCCGGGGTGGTGCCCGGCAGCAGTTCCTGCACGGGTACGCCGTAGAAATCAGCCAGTTCGGCAAGACGCTGCACGGTCACGGCACGGTCGCCGCGCTCGTACGAACCGACCACGACCGCCTTCCAGCGTCCCTGGGACTTCTCCTCGACACCGTGGAGGGAAAGGCCCTGCTGGGTGCGGATCGCCCGGAGCTTGGCCCCGAGCTGTTTGGCGTATTCGCTGGACATATAGCTCCCCGGCATTGGGTCGACGCTACTGGCTTTGGTTCCGTGCCGCGCGGCTGGTAACTCACTGTGAGGTTACGCAGCGTGATTCTGCTGCGTCAAGCCGAATGGTCCACACCGACTCTTCCGTGCCCGCGATGGCTGATTACGCCAAGGGGGTGATCAGGGGCGTCGCCCCGGCCTGCTACCGTGGATGGCGCAAACCCGACGTCCTTTAAGGTCCGTCCCGTGAGGCGGAGAAGGAGGTCCTCTTCGTATGGACACTCAAGCGTCCGATGCGCGGCCCGTTCTCGAAGGCCCCGACATCGCGCGGGTACTGACCCGCATCGCCCACGAGATCGTCGAGCGCGCCAAGGGCGCCGACGACGTGGTGCTCCTCGGCATCCCGACCCGCGGCGTCTTCCTCGCCCAGCGGCTCGCCGCCAAGCTGGAGCAGATCACCGACCGCAAGATCCCGGTCGGCTCCCTCGACATCACGATGTACCGCGACGACCTGCGCATGCACCCGCCGCGTGCGCTGGCCCGCACCGAGATCCCCGGTGACGGCATCGACGGCCGGCTGGTCGTCCTCGTGGACGACGTGCTCTTCTCGGGCCGCACCATCCGCGCCGCCCTCGACGCGCTGAACGACATCGGGCGCCCGCGCGCGGTCCAGCTCGCCGTCCTCGTCGACCGCGGCCACCGCGAACTGCCCATCCGCGCCGACTACGTCGGCAAGAACCTCCCCACGTCGCTGCGGGAGACGGTCAAGGTCCAGCTCGCCGAGGAGGACGGTCGCGACACCGTGCTGCTCGGCGCCAAGCCGACCGCCCGGCAGTAGCACGCGCGCGTGCGGCCCCCTCGGGCCGTACGTCCCCTCGCCGTGCCCCTGCCTGCCCGGAATCTCCTGAATCTCTCGATCTGCCTTACGGAGCCTGACAGATGCAGCGTCATCTCATCTCGGCCGCCGATCTCACCCGTGACGACGCCGTCCTGATCCTCGACACCGCCGAGGAGATGGCCCGGGTCGCCGACCGGCCCATCAAGAAACTGCCGACCCTGCGCGGCCGCACGGTCGTCAACCTGTTCTTCGAGGACTCCACGCGTACGCGCATCTCCTTCGAGGCCGCCGAGAAGCGCCTCTCCGCGGACGTCATCAACTTCACCGCCAAGGGGTCCAGCGTCTCCAAGGGCGAGTCCCTGAAGGACACCGCGCAGACGCTGGAGGCCATGGGCGTCGACGCCGTCGTCATCCGGCACGGCGCCTCCGGGGCCCCGTACCGCCTGGCCACCTCCGGGTGGATCGACGCGGCCGTCATCAACGCCGGTGACGGCACCCACCAGCACCCCACCCAGGCCCTCCTCGACGCCTTCACCATGCGCCGCCGGCTGATCGGCCGGGACGCCGGGATCGGCCAGGACCTCGCCGGCAAGCGCGTCACCCTCGTCGGGGACGTCCTGCACAGCCGGGTCGCCCGCTCCAACGTCGACCTGCTGCACACCCTCGGCGCCGAGGTCACCCTCGTCGCCCCGCCCACCCTGGTGCCGGTCGGCGTCGAGACCTGGCCCTGCGAGGTCTCCTACGACCTCGACTCCACCCTGCCGAAGTCCGACGCCGTGATGATGCTGCGCGTCCAGCGCGAGCGGATGAACGCCGCGTTCTTCCCCACCGAGCGCGAGTACTCCCGGCGCTACGGCCTCGACGGCGAGCGGATGGCGCGGATGCCCGAGCACGCCATCGTGATGCACCCCGGCCCGATGGTGCGGGGCATGGAGATCACCGCCGAGGTCGCCGACTCCGACCGCTGCACCGTCGTCGAGCAGGTCGCCAACGGCGTGTCCATCCGGATGGCCGTGCTCTATCTGCTGCTCGGCGGCAACGAACCCGCCGTCAGCCACGCCCGCACCACCGAGGAGAAGTGACCACGATGAGCAAGATCCTGATCCGCGGTGCGAAGGTGCTCGGCGGCGAGCCGCAGGACGTCCTGATCGACGGCGAGACGATCGCCGCGGTCGGCCAGGACCTGGACGCCGAGGGCGCCGAGGTCGTCGAGGCCGCGGGGCGCGTGCTGCTGCCCGGTCTGGTCGATCTGCACACGCATCTGCGCGAGCCCGGCCGCGAGGACTCCGAGACCGTCCTCACCGGCACCCGCGCGGCCGCCTCCGGCGGCTACACGGCCGTCTTCGCCATGGCCAACACCTTCCCCGTCGCCGACACCGCCGGCGTGGTCGAGCAGGTCTGGCGTCTGGGCCGTGAGCACGGCTACTGCGACGTGCAGCCGATCGGCGCCGTCACCGTCGGCCTGGAGGGCCGCAAGCTCGCCGAACTGGGCGCCATGCACGAGTCGGCCGCCGGCGTCACCGTCTTCTCCGACGACGGCAAGTGCGTGGACGACGCCGTGATCATGCGGCGCGCCCTGGAGTACGTGAAGGCGTTCGGCGGGGTCGTCGCCCAGCACGCCCAGGAGCCCCGGCTGACCGAGGGCGCCCAGATGAACGAGGGCGTCGTCTCCGCCGAACTGGGCCTCGGGGGCTGGCCCGCGGTGGCCGAGGAGTCGATCATCGCCCGGGACGTCCTGCTCGCCGAGCACGTCGGCTCCCGCGTCCACATCTGCCACCTCTCCACCGCCGGCTCGGTCGAGATCGTCCGCTGGGCCAAGTCCCGCGGCATCGACGTCACCGCCGAGGTCACCCCGCACCACCTGCTCCTCACCGACGAGATGGTGCGCACCTACAACCCGGTCTACAAGGTCAACCCGCCGCTGCGCACCGAGCGGGACGTGCTCGCCCTGCGCGAGGCGCTCGCCGACGGCACCATCGACATCGTCGCCACCGACCACGCCCCGCACCCGCACGAGGACAAGGACTGCGAGTGGGCCGCGGCCGCCATGGGCATGGTCGGCCTGGAGACCGCGCTGTCGGTGGTCCAGGACACCATGGTGGACACGGGCCTGCTGACCTGGGCCGAGGTCGCCGACCGGATGTCCTTCGCCCCCGCGCGGATCGGCCGGGCGGGCGGCCACGGACGCCCCGTCTCGGCAGGTGAGCCCGCCAACCTCACGCTCGTGGACACGGCATACCGTGGATCCGTTGACCCCGCGGGCTTCGCCTCGCGCAGCCGGAACACCCCGTACGAGGGGCGTGAGCTGCCGGGCCGTGTGACGCACACCTGGCTCCGGGGCAAGGCCACGCTCGTCGACGGGAAGCTCACGTGACATCTGCTGCACTCCTGCTCGCGGCCGACCGGAAGTCGGCCGAAGTGACCGACTGGGCGGCACGCGCCGGCTGGGTCGTCGGTCTGCTGCTGTTCATCGCGCTCGTCTACTGGCTGATGCGCGAGGGCTGGAAGTGGCGCGGCACCCTCCAGGGCGACCTGCCCGAGCTCCCCACCGCGCCGGACGAGCCCGGCCCGGCGAGACTGAGCATGAGCGGCCGCTACCACGGCTCCACCACGGCGGGACAGTGGCTCGACCGCATCGTGGCGCACGGCCTGGGCACCCGCAGCCGCGTCGAGCTGACGCTCACCGACGCGGGCCTGGACGTCGTACGCCCCGGCGCGACCGACTTCTTCATCCCCGCCGCCGCACTGCGCGAGGCCCTGCTCGGCAAGGGCATCGCGGGCAAGGTCCTCACCGAGGGCGGCCTGCTGGTGGTGACCTGGGCGCACGGCGACCGGCTGCTCGACTCGGGCTTCCGCTCCGACCGCGCGGCGGAGCACACCGAGTGGGTCACCGCCATCAACTCCATGATCGAAAAGACGGAAACGACGGAAGGCGCACGATGACCACCTCCACCAGGGGGGCCACCAAGGTTCCCGCCGTACTCGTCCTGGAGGACGGCCGGATCTTCCGCGGCCGCGCCTACGGGGCCGTGGGGGAGACCTTCGGGGAAGCGGTGTTCTCCACCGGCATGACCGGCTACCAGGAGACCCTGACCGACCCGTCGTACGACCGCCAGATCGTCGTCGCGACCGCCCCGCAGATCGGCAACACCGGCTGGAACGACGAGGACGACGAGTCCGGCCGCATCTGGGTCTCCGGATACGTCGTGCGCGACCCCGCGCGCGTGCCGTCCAACTGGCGCGCCAAGCGGTCGCTGGACGACGAGCTGGAGCGGCAGGACGTGGTCGGCATCTCCGGCATCGACACCCGCGCCCTCACCCGCCACCTCCGCGAGCGCGGCTCCATGCGCGCGGGCATCTTCTCCGGCGAGGCCGTCGCCCCCGAGGCCGATCTCGTCGCGCGCGTGCTGGCCCAGCCGCAGATGAAGGGCGCCAGCCTCTACGAGGAGGTCGCCACCAAGGAGGCGTACGTCGTCCCCGCGATCGGCGAGAAGCGCTTCACGGTCGCCGCGATCGACCTCGGCATCAAGGGCATGACCCCGCACCGCATGGCCGAGCGCGGCATCGAGGTGCACGTCCTGCCCGCGACCGCCACCGCCGACGACGTCTACGCCGTCAACCCCGACGGCGTGTTCTTCTCCAACGGCCCCGGCGACCCCGCCACCGCCGACGGACCGGTCGCCCTGATGACCGCCGTCCTGGAGCGGAAGACCCCGCTGTTCGGCATCTGCTTCGGCAACCAGATCCTCGGCCGCGCCCTCGGCTTCGGCACCTACAAGCTGAAGTACGGCCACCGCGGCATCAACCAGCCGG
>NZ_JAANNX010000210.1:0-950 GCF_013363615.1 Streptomyces sp. CAI-85
AGGACGCCCATGCCGATGAGGTTGGAGCGGTGGATGCGCTCGTAGGACTCGGCGATGACGGCCTTGACGCCGAGCAGCGCGGTGCCCTTGGCGGCCCAGTCGCGGGACGAGCCGGAGCCGTACTCCTTGCCGGCCAGGATGGCCAGCGGGACGCCCTGCTCGATGTAGTTGCGGGAGGCGTCGTAGATGAAGGAGACCGGGCCGCCGTCCTGCGTGAAGTCGCGGGTGTAGCCGCCCTCGGTGCCCGGCGCGATCTGGTTGCGCAGGCGGATGTTGGCGAACGTGCCGCGGATCATGACCTCGTGGTTGCCTCGGCGGGAGCCGTAGGAGTTGAAGTCACGACGCTCCACACCGTGCTCGGTGAGGTACTTGCCGGCCGGGGTGTCGGCCTTGATGGCACCGGCCGGGGAGATGTGATCGGTGGTGACCGAGTCGCCCAGCTTGGCCAGCACGCGGGCGCCGGTGATGTCGGAGACCGGGGTGGTCTCCATCGTCATGCCCTCGAAGTACGGGGGCTTGCGGACGTAGGTCGACTCGGCGTCCCACTCGAAGGTGTTGCCGGTCGGGATCGGCAGGGCCTGCCACTGCGCGTCGCCCGCGAAGACGTCCTGGTAGGACTTGTTGAACATGTCCTCGCCGATGGCGTTGGCCACGACGTCGTTGACCTCGGCCTCGGAGGGCCAGATGTCGGCCAGGTAGACCGGCTTGCCCTCCTGGTCCGTGCCGAGGGCGTCGCGCGTGATGTCCACCTTCATGGAGCCCGCGATGGCGTACGCGACGACCAGCGGCGGGGAGGCCAGGTAGTTCATCTTGACGTCGGGGTTGATCCGGCCCTCGAAGTTGCGGTTGCCGGAGAGCACCGAAGTCACCGCGAGGTCATGGTCGTTGACGGCCTTGGAGACCTCCTCCGGCAGCGGGCCGGAGTTGCCGATGCAGGTGGTGCAGCCGTA
>NZ_JAANNX010000082.1:0-18803 GCF_013363615.1 Streptomyces sp. CAI-85
GCCTCCGAGAAGGCTATGACGAGGACGAGGTCGATGCCTTCCTCGACGAGGTCGAAGCCGAACTGACCCGACTTCTCCGTGAGAACGAGGACCTGCGGGCCAAACTGGCCGCGGCCACGCGCGCTGCTGCCCAGAACCAGCAGAACATGCGCAAGCCTCCGGAGCAGGACCAGCAGCAGGGCGGCATGCCGCAGCAGGGGATGCCCCAGCAGGGCATGCCTCCGCAGGGGATGCCCCCGCAGGGAATGCCGCAGCAGGGCATGCGAGGTCCCGGCGCTCCGGTGCCCGCCGGCATATCGGGCCCGCCGCAGCAGCAGATGGGTGGCCCCATGGGTGGCCCGCCCCAGTTGCCGAGCGGTGCCCCGCAGCTTCCGGCCGGCCCCGGTGGCGGCCAGGGCGGTCCCCAGGGTCCCGGCCCGATGGGTCAGGGTCCGATGGGCCAGGGCCCCATGGGTCAGGGTCCGATGGGGCAGGGCCCCATGGGCGGCCAGCCTCCGATGCAGCAGCAGATGGGTGGCCCGATGGGCGGCCCCATGGGTGGTCCCATGGGCGGCGGTCCGATGGGCGGCCCCGGTCAGGGCCCCGGTGGCGACAGCGCCGCCCGTGTCCTCTCGCTGGCCCAGCAGACCGCCGACCAGGCGATCGCCGAGGCCCGTTCCGAGGCCAACAAGATCGTCGGTGAGGCCCGCAGCCGCGCCGAGGGTCTGGAGCGGGACGCCCGTGCCAAGGCCGACGCCCTGGAGCGGGACGCGCAGGAGAAGCACCGTGTCGCGATGGGCTCCCTGGAGTCCGCCCGCGCCACGCTGGAGCGCAAGGTCGAGGACCTGCGCGGCTTCGAGCGCGAGTACCGTACGCGCCTGAAGTCCTACCTGGAGTCCCAGCTCCGTCAGCTCGAGACCCAGGCCGACGACTCGCTCGCTCCGCCGCGCACCCCGGCAGCGGCCTCGCTGCCGCCGTCCCCGGCGCCCTCCATGGCTCCGGCCGGCGCGAGTGCCCCGTCCTACGGCGCCGGTGCGCCGGGCATGGGCTCGGGAATGGGTTCCGGCATGGGGGCTCCCAGCCCCGCCGCGCCGTCCTACGGCGGTCAGCAGCAGATGTCGCCGGCGATGACTCAGCCGATGGCGCCGGTGCGTCCGCAGGGTCCCTCCCCGATGGGCCAGGCTCCCTCGCCGATGCGCGGCTTCCTCATCGACGAGGACGACAACTGACGGCCTGTAGTACGCCTTAGGCGTCGGCAGCGTTCAAAGGGCGGGACCCCGGATTCGATCCGGGGTCCCGCCCTTTTGTGTGCGCCGACGGGTGATTCGGGCCACTGGACACGAGAACGGGAACGGCGAAGGGCCCGGCTCCCTGGGTGTTCTCCAGGGGGCCGGGCCCTCGGTGTGACGGGTGTTACGCCTTGCGCAGACGGAACTCCAGCGTCAGCGCCTCGTCCGAGAACGGCGTCCCGAATGTGTCGTCCGCCTCACCCCGGGCGAAGTCCGTGGCGAGGACCTCGTCGGCGATCAGACCGGAGTGACCGGTCAGGGCGTCGACGGTGGCCGGGTCGGTCGCGGTCCAGCGCAGCGCGATCCGGTCGGCCACGTCGAGTCCGCTGTTCTTGCGGGCCTCCTGGATCAGCCGGATCGCGTCCCGGGCCAGGCCCGCGCGCCGCAGGTCCTCGGTGATCTCCAGGTCGAGGGCGACCGTGGCACCGGCGTCGGACGCCACCGACCAGCCCTCGCGCGGGGTCTCCGTGATGATCACCTCGTCCGGGGCGAGGGTGATCGTCTCGCCGTCGACCTCCACCGACGCGGTGCCCTCGCGCAGGGCGAGGGAGAGCGCGGCCGCCTCGGCGTTCGCGACCGCCTTCGCCACGTCCTGGACGCGCTTGCCGAACCGCTTGCCCAG
This sequence comes from Streptomyces sp. CAI-85, assembly GCF_013363615.1. Lineage (NCBI taxonomy): Bacteria > Bacillati > Actinomycetota > Actinomycetes > Kitasatosporales > Streptomycetaceae > Streptomyces > Streptomyces sp. CAI-85. The sequence goes on from NZ_JAANNX010000082.1 coordinate 1,891, forward strand.
GGCCCGGAAGTTGGCCTTGGCGGTGGTGTCGACCAGCGAGCCGCCCACCTCCGACAGGGACGCCAGGGACTCGACGTTCAGCTCCTCCGTGATCTGCGCGCGCAGTTCGGGGGAGAGGGCGTCGAAACCGGTGGCCGCGACGAGCGCGCGCCGCAGCGGCTGCCGGGTCTTCACACCCGACTCCGCGCGCGTGGCGCGGCCCAGCTCCACCAGCCGGCGGACCAGGACCATCTGCTTCGACAGCTCCGGGTCGATGGCGGAGAGGTCCGCCTCCGGCCAGGACGAGAGGTGGACCGACTCCGGGGCGCCCGGGGTGACCGGCACGATCAGGTCCTGCCAGACCCGCTCGGTGATGAACGGGGTCAGCGGGGCCATCAGCTTGGTGACCGTCTCCACGACCTCGTGCAGGGTGCGCAGCGCGGCCTTGTCGCCCTGCCAGAAGCGGCGGCGCGAGCGGCGCACGTACCAGTTGGACAGGTCGTCGACGAACGCCGAGAGGAGCTTGCCGGCGCGCTGGGTGTCGTACGCCTCCAGGGCCTGGGTGACCTGGTCGGTGAGCGCGTGCAGTTCGGAGAGCAGCCAGCGGTCGAGCAGCGGGCGCTCGGCCGGCGCCGGGTCGGCCCCGGAGGGCGCCCAGCCGGACGTACGGGCGTACAGGGCCTGGAAGGCGACCGTGTTCCAGTACGTCAGGAGCGTCTTGCGGACGACCTCCTGGATGGTGCCGTGGCCGACGCGGCGGGCCGCCCACGGGGAGCCGCCGGCCGCCATGAACCAGCGGACCGCGTCGGCGCCGTGCTGGTCCATCAGCGGGATCGGCTGGAGGATGTTGCCCAGGTGCTTGGACATCTTGCGGCCGTCCTCGGCGAGGATGTGGCCGAGGCAGACCACGTTCTCGTACGACGACCTGTCGAAGACCAGCGTGCCGACGGCCATGAGGGTGTAGAACCAGCCGCGGGTCTGGTCGATGGCCTCGGAGATGAACTGCGCCGGGTAGCGGGACTCGAAGAGTTCCTTGTTCTTGTACGGGTAGCCCCACTGCGCGAACGGCATCGAACCCGAGTCGTACCAGGCGTCGATGACCTCTGGCACGCGCGTGGCCGTCTTCGCGCACTGCGGGCAGGCGAAGGTGACCTCGTCGATGAACGGGCGGTGCGGGTCCAGCTCGGACTGGTCGGTGCCGGTCAGCTCGCTCAGCTCCGCGCGGGAGCCGACGACGGTGAGGTGGTCGTCCTCGCAGCGCCAGATCGGCAGCGGGGTGCCCCAGTAACGGCTGCGGGACAGCGCCCAGTCGATGTTGTTGTTCAGCCAGTCGCCGAAGCGGCCGTGCTTGACCGTGTCGGGGAACCAGTTGGTCTTCTCGTTCTCCTGGAGGAGGCGGTCCTTGACGGCCGTCGTGCGGATGTACCAGGAGGGCTGCGCGTAGTAGAGCAGCGCGGTGTGGCAGCGCCAGCAGTGCGGGTAGCTGTGCTCGTACGGGATGTGCCGGAAGAGCAGACCGCGCTCCTGGAGGTCCTCGGTGAGCCGTTCGTCCGCCTTCTTGAAGAAGACGCCGCCGACCAGCGGGACGGACTCCTCGAACGTGCCGTCCGGGCGGACCGGGTTGACCACGGGCAGGCCGTAGGAGCGGCAGACCTTGAGGTCGTCCTCACCGAAGGCGGGGGACTGGTGGACCAGACCGGTGCCGTCCTCGGTGGTGACGTACTCGGCGTTGACGACGTAGTGCGCCTCGGCGGGGAACTCCACGAGCTCGAACGGACGTTGATAGGTCCAGCGCTCCATCTCGGCGCCGGTGAAGGTCTCGCCGGTGGGCTCCCAGCCCTCGCCGAGCGCCTTGGCGAGCAGCGGTTCGGCGACGACGAGCTGCTCCTCGCCGTCGGTGGCGACGACATAGGTGACGTCGGGGTGCGCGGCCACGGCCGTGTTGGAGACCAGGGTCCAGGGGGTCGTCGTCCAGACCACGAGGGAGGCCCGGCCGGCGAGCGGACCGGAGGTGAGCGGGAAACGGACGTACACGGACGGGTCGACGACCGTCTCGTAGCCCTGCGCCAGCTCGTGGTCGGAGAGGCCGGTGCCGCAGCGCGGACACCAGGGGGCGACGCGGTGGTCCTGGACCAGGAGGCCCTTGTCGAAGATCTCCTTGAGCGACCACCAGACCGACTCGATGTACTCGGGGTCCATCGTGACGTACGCGTCGTCGAGGTCGACCCAGTAGCCCATGCGGGTCGTCAGCTCGGAGAAGGCGTCGGTGTGGCGCAGGACGGACTCGCGGCACCGGTCGTTGAACGCGGCGATGCCGTACGCCTCGATGTCCTTCTTGCCGGAGAAGCCCAGCTCCTTCTCGACGGCCAGCTCCACGGGGAGGCCGTGGCAGTCCCAGCCGGCCTTGCGGGCCACGTGGTAGCCGCGCATGGTGCGGAAGCGGGGGAAGACGTCCTTGAAGACGCGCGCCTCGATGTGGTGGGCGCCGGGCATGCCGTTGGCGGTGGGCGGGCCCTCGTAGAACACCCATTCGGGGCGGCCCTCGGACTGCTCCAGGCTCTTGGCGAAGATCTTCTGCTCGCGCCAGAAGTCGAGCACGGCGTGCTCGAGGGCGGGCAGGTCGACCTGGGCGGGTACCTGGCGGTACGTCGGCGTTGTCATCAGCGAGCTTCCTCCGGCGGACTTGCTGCCTTCCGTCCGGAGGGACGAGAGCCGAGTCTTCCTTACGCCGGTTTCGGCGCGCTCCCGCGGTACCACCCTCCTTGGCCCTCCGACGCGGGGTGTGCGTCGGCGAGCCCCCTCATTGGGGTCGCGATACCGGGTCTACTCGCCGAGGTGGGTCCCTGCGGCTTTCTTCCGGCGGCTCCGGGGTGATCTTCACGTCGCGCCGGCCCCCGGGCTCCCACCGTCCCCGGGTCGCTCTGGGCTGCGTACGCCGCTACTCGTCCCCATCCATGCTTTTCGCTCCGCCCAGTGTACGGCGCCGCACCGACAGCGGCCGACCGGTTTACGGCCGGTCCGGGTTGACCCGATTGGAGGTGCGTGCGGAGGGAACTCGTGTTCGGATCTCGGCGTGGTCGGCGGGGCGGATTACCCCGCGGGGAGCTGGGCACAACGCAGGCAGGCTTGCCGCGGGGCGTGCGCGAGGCGGGCGATCCGGGCGGTGTGCCCCGTTGCCGCGGCCCTCGGGTCGATTTATCGTCCCAGCACGATTCGCGAGCAAGATCACAGTATGTGAAGGGGCCGCGGCCATGGTGGCGAAGAAGACCGCCGCACAACACCCGGCGACGGGCCGGTCCGGGGGTACGTCCGGCGGCGCCGGGCGCGCCGCGGCCGCACGTGGAAAGGCGGTCACGAAGGGGGCCGACGGGAGGGCGAGGCCCGGGAAGGCCGCCGCCGAGAAGGCGGTGCAGGTCTCCGCGGCGCCGGCCTCGAAGACGTCGGGTGCGGGGAAAGCGGCCGCCGAGAGGGCGAGTCCCCAGCGGGCGGGCCCCGAGAAGGCGGGTGCCAGGAAGGCGGGTGCCGAGGAGGCGGCGGCGAAGGAGCCGGCCGGGGGAAGGCCGGCCGCCGGGACGGCGCACGCCGACGCGGCACCGGCGAAGAAGCAGACGGCGAAGAAGCCGGCTGCGAAGGAGCCTGCGGCAAAGAAGCCGGCCGCGAAAAAGGCCGCTGCCAAGAAGGCGGCCGCCAAGAAGACCTCAGCCAAGAAGACCTCAGCCAAGAAGACGGCTGCCAAGAAGGCACCGGCCGAAGCGCCGGCCAAGGCACCCGCGAAAAAGGTGGCGGCTCGGAAAGGCGGTGCCGGAGAGGGCGTCGCCGGAACGGCCGGCGTCGGAGAAGCAGGCGTGGCCCAGGGCAGGGCGGGAAAGAAGAGCACGGCCAAGAAGGTGGGCGCGGCCTCGGCCGCGGAGCAGACGGGAGCCACGACTGTGGTTGCGAAGAAGACTCCAGGCACGGCCACGGCGGCGGCGAAGACCGCTGTTCCCAAGGCACGCCTCGCTGCGGCGGAACCCGGCGATCTGGCGGTGCGCCCCGGTGAGGACCCCTGGACGCCCGAGGAGGTCGAGGAGGCCCGCGCGGAGCTCCAGTCCGAGCAGGCGCGGCTGCACACGGAGCTGGCCACCTCTGAGACGGCCCTGGCGGGCCTGATGCGGGACTCGGGGGACGGCGCGGGCGACGACCAGGCGGACACCGGCACCAAGAACATCACCCGGGAGAGCGAGCTGGCGCTGGCCGCCAACGCGCGCGAGATGCTGATCCAGACGGAGCACGCCCTGGAGCGGCTCGACGCGGGCACGTACGGTCTGTGCGAGAACTGCGGCAACGCGATCGGCAAGGCCAGGATGCAGGCGTTCCCCCGGGCCACGCTGTGTGTCGAGTGCAAGCAGAAGCAGGAGCGGCGGTACTGATCACGCCGAGGTCGCACGGCGTGTCGTACCCTCGTCCTCAGTCAGGTACCTAGGTTGAGGGACTCACGTGGCAGAGGCGGAGCGCATCATCGGTACGCCGGACACCCCGGAGGCGGCGGGAGCCGAGCCGGAGGAGTCGTCCGGTGCGGACGGACGGCAGGATGCCGCGCCGCGGCCCCGCGGCAGGCGTCGTATCGCCGTGCTGTTCGCCGTGGCAGCGTTCGCGTACGCCATCGACCTGATCAGCAAGATGATCGTGGTCGCCAAGCTGGAGCACCATCCGCCGATCGAGATCGTCGGCGACTGGCTGCGGTTCGAGGCCATCCGCAACGCGGGCGCGGCCTTCGGCTTCGGCGAGGCATTCACGATCATCTTCACGGTGATCGCGGCGGCGGTGATCGTGGTGATCGCGCGGCTGGCCCGCAAGCTGTACAGCCTGCCCTGGGCGATCGCGCTGGGCCTGCTGCTGGGCGGCGCCCTCGGCAACCTCACCGACCGGATCTTCCGCTCGCCGGGCGTCTTCGAGGGCGCGGTGGTCGACTTCATCGCGCCGAAGCACTTCGCGGTCTTCAACCTCGCGGACTCGGCGATCGTCTGCGGCGGCATCCTGATCGTGCTGCTGTCCTTCAAGGGCCTCGACCCCGACGGGACGGTCCACAAGGACTGAGGCGGATTTTCGGGGCTGTCGGAGGCGTCCGGCATACTCGACGGGTGAGCACGATTCCCGAGATCCGTACCCTGCCCGTGCCGGACGGCCTGGAGGGCGAGCGCGTCGACGCCGCCATCTCCCGCATGTTCGGCTTCTCCCGTACCAAGGCGGCGGAGCTGGCCGCCGCGGGGAAGGTCTCGGTCGACGGCTCGGTGGTGGGCAAGTCCGAGCGGGTCAGCGGCGGGGCCTGGCTGGAGGTCGAGATGCCGCAGGCGCCCGCGCCCGTGCAGATCGTCGCCGAGCCGGTCGAGGGCATGGAGATCGTGCACGACGACGACGACATCGTCGTGATCGTCAAGCCCGTCGGTGTGGCCGCGCACCCCTCGCCCGGCTGGAACGGCCCGACCGTCATCGGCGGTCTCGCGGCCGCCGGCTACCGCATCTCCACCTCCGGTGCCGCCGAGCGCCAGGGCATCGTGCACCGGCTCGACGTGGGCACCTCCGGTCTGATGGTGGTCGCCAAGTCGGAGCGCGCGTACACCTCGCTCAAGCGCCAGTTCAAGGAGCGCACGGTCGACAAGCGCTACCACACGCTCGTGCAGGGCCACCCGGACCCGACCAGCGGCACCATCGACGCCCCCATCGGCCGGCACCCGAACCACGACTACAAGTGGGCCGTCACGGCCGACGGCAAGCCGTCCGTCACGCACTACGACCTGATCGAGGCGTTCCGCGCCGCCTCCCTGCTCGACGTGAAGCTGGAGACGGGCCGCACCCACCAGATCCGGGTGCACATGTCCGCCCACCGGCACCCCTGCGTCGGCGATCTCACCTACGGCGCCGACCCGACGCTCGCCAAGCGGCTGAAGCTGACCCGCCAGTGGCTGCACGCGGTGCGGCTGGGCTTCGAGCACCCCGGCGACGGGCAGTGGGTGGAGTTCTCCAGCGACTACCCGGCCGACCTCCAGCAGGCCCTGGACCAGGTCCGCGAGGAGACGTACGGATGAGCGGCACGCACGCGTACACGGTCCGCGTCGCCGAGGACCCCGCCGACCGGGAGGCGTGCTTCGCGGTGCGCAAGGAGGTCTTCGTCCGCGAGCAGGGCGTCCCGGAGGACCTGGAGTACGACGCGTACGACGCGGGCGCGGTGCATGTGCTGGCGATCCGCGAGGACGGCGTACCGCTGGGCGCCGGACGGCTGCTGTACGGCCCCGAGGTGGCCGGGGAGAAGACCGGCGGGGATCCGTCGGTCGGCTCGCTCGGGCGGCTCGCCGTGACGCGTGAGGCGCGCGGGCTCGGGGTCGGCGTCGCGCTGGTGCGGGCCGTCGAGGAGGCGGCACGCGCGCGTGGCCTCACGGCGGTCGACCTGCACGCGCAGACCCAGGCGCTCGGGTTCTACGAGCGGCTGGGGTACGAGGCGTACGGTCCCGAGGACATCGAGGCGGGGATTCCGCACCGGTCGATGCGGCGTTCGCTGTAGCCGGGCGGGGCCGTGCGAGGCTGGGGGTCTGGTCGCTCTTGATCGTCTAGCCCCCGGGAGCGCTGACCGTGGATCAGCTTGCCCTGTTGTTCGTCCTGTTGCTCGGGGCCGTGGTGAGCGTGCCGGTCGGCGACCGGTTCGGGCTTCCCTCGCCGGTCCTGATGACACTGCTCGGGATCGTCCTCGCGGTGCTGCCCTTCGTGCCGAACGTCGACATCCCGCCCGAGCTGATCCTCCCCCTGCTGCTGCCGCCCCTGCTCTACGCGGCCGTGCGCCGGACCTCGTGGCGGCAGTTCGCGGCCAACAAACGGCCGATCTTCCTGCTGGCCGTGGCGCTGGTGTTCGTCACCACCTTCTCCGTGGCCGCCGTCGCGCACGCGGTGGTGCCCGGGCTGCCGCTGGCCGCCGCGGTCGCGCTGGGGGCGCTCGTGGCGCCGCCCGACCCGGTGGCCGCGACCGCCGTCGCCGGCCAGCTCGGGCTGCCCCGCCGGCTGGTCTCCATCCTGGAGGGCGAGGGGCTCTTCAACGACGTCACCGCCATCGTGCTCTACCACGTGGCGATCGCCGCCGCCGTCAGCGGGGACTTCACGCCCTCGACGGCCGCGCTCGAACTGGTGCTGTCCGCCGTGGTCGCCGTCGCCGTGGGCGTCGGGCTCGGCTGGGGCGCCAACCGGCTGATGGACCTGCTCGGCGACGCCACCCTCCAGATCGGGCTCACCCTGCTGGTGCCGTACGCGGCGTACGTGCTGGCCGAGGAGCTGCACGGATCCGGGGTGCTGGCCGTGCTGACCTGCGCGCTCTTCCTCGCCGAGTACGCCACCGACCCCGACGACGTGCTGACCCGGCTCGCCGGGCACGCCTTCTGGGACATCGTCGACACGCTGGTGACGGGCGTGGCGTTCGGGCTGATCGGCCTGGAGCTGCACAACGCGATCCGTACCGCGTCCGGGCGGTGGGGCGAGATGCTCGGCTGGGCGGGGATCGTGGTGGCCGTGGTGATCGTCGTACGGCTGCTGTGGCTGCTGCCCGCGACCTGGCTGACCCAGCGGATGCACGCGCGGCGGGACTACGACGAGGACATCCCGATGAGCTGGCGGGAGACCGTGGTCATGTGGTGGTCCGGGATGCGCGGGGTGGCGTCGGTGGCGCTGGCGCTCGCGATCCCGCTGAGCACGGACGACGGGGGGCCGTTCCCCGACCGGGACGAGATCGTCTTCATCGCCTTCGGGGTGATCATGGCGACGCTGGTGGTGCAGGGGCTGACGCTGCCGTGGCTGGTGCGCCGGCTCGGGGTGCGGGCCGACAGCGAGCGGGAGCAGGAGCTGGAACGGGAGCTGGCGGTGCGGGCGGCCAAGGCGGCGAAACGGCGGCTGCGGGAGATCGAGTCGGTGGAGGAGCTGCCGGAGGAACTGTCCGAGCAACTCCTGCGGCGGGCCTTCGAGATCGGGGTGCGGATCAGCCCGGACATGGGCGAGGACGAGCGCCGGGAGGGGCACGAGCACCGGGTGCGGCGGCTGAAGCGGCTGCGGCGGATCCAGGCGGAGATGATGAGCGCCGCCCGGCACGAGGTGCTGGCCGCGCGCAGCGAGCCGGGCGCGGATCCGGAGATCGTGGACCGGGTGCTGCGGCAACTGGACGTCCGCAGCCTGAAATGAAGAGCCCGCGCGGGGCCCCTTTCCACGGAAGGAGCCCCGCGCGGGGTGTGTCTCAGCGGCTCGTGCGGGGCGGTTCGTGGACCCGGCGGGCCGCGCCGTCCGGCGAGGGCGACGGTCCGGGGACGCGGCCCGGGGCCGGTGCGGCGTCGGCCGTGTTGACCCGCGGCAGCGCGTACGGATGCTCCTGCGCCAGCCAGCGGATCATCTGCTCGCGGACCGTGACCCGTACCGTCCAGATGTCGTCGGCGTCCTTCGCCGTCACCAGGGCCCGGACCTGCATGGTGTTCGGGGTGGTGTCCGTCACGTTCAGACCGCAGGCGCGGCCGTCCCAGGCGGGGCACTCGCGCAGGATGTCGCGGAGCTTCTCGCGCATCGCCTCCACCGGGGCCGTGTGGTCCACGTGCCAGTAGACGATGCCGGTCATCTGCGGGGTGCCGCGCGACCAGTTCTCGAACGGCTTCGACGTGAAGTACGACACCGGCATGGTGATCCGGCGCTCGTCCCAGGTCCGCACCGTCAGAAAGGTCAGCGTGATCTCCTCGACGGTGCCCCACTCGCCGTCCACCACCACGGTGTCGCCGATCCGCACCATGTCGCCGAAGGCGATCTGGAGCCCGGCGAACATGTTGCTCAGCGTCGACTGGGCAGCCACACCGGCGACGATGCCGAGGACACCGGCCGAGGCCAGCAGCGAGGCGCCGGCCGCGCGCATCGCGGGGAACGTCAGCAGCATCGCCGCCACCGCCACCACCCCGACGACGGCCGCCACCACCCGCATGATCAGCGACACCTGGGTGCGCACCCGGCGGACCCGGGCGGCGTCGCGGTGCACGCGCGCGTAGCGGGAGTACGAGGTCTCGACGACGGCCGCCGCGATCCGGATCACCAGCCAGGCGGCGGCGCCGATCAGCACCAGGGTGAGCGTCCGGCCGATGCCGACGCGGTGTTCCTCCAGCAGGCGCGCCTGGTCGTACGAGCCTCTCAGCAGCGCCGCGCACAGCACGAGTTGATAGGGGATGCGGCCGCGGCGCAGCAGACCCCACAGGGGGGTCTCGCCGTGCCGCGCGTCGGCCTTGCGCAGCAGAAGGTCGGTGGCCCAGCCGATGAGCAGTGTCAGTACGACCGAGCCGCCGACCACGATCAGGGGTCGGAGCAGGTTCTCCATGCCAACGAACGTAACCGCGACCGCGGGGCCTTGAACATGTGACTTCCGTACCGGGACGTGCGCGGGGAGTTGTCGGTGGCGGCTGGCACCATGGCGGCATGAACATCATGCTCTTTCACTCGGCCTACGGCCCGCGGCCCGCGGTGCGCGCGGCGGCGGACCGGCTGCGCGCCGCCGGGCACCAGGTGTGGACGCCCGACCTCTTCGAGGGGCGCACGTTCGACTCGGCCGAGGAGGGCATGGCCCACAACACGGAGATCGGCAAGGACGAGCTGCTCAGACGGGCCGTGCTGGCCGCCGCGCCCTACTCGGACCGGGGGCTGGTGTACGCCGGGCTGTCGCTCGGCGCGTCGATCGCGCAGACCCTCGCCCTCGGCGACGACAAGGCACGCGGCCTGCTCCTTCTGCACGGCACCTCCGACCTCGCGCCGAACGCCTCGGCGGACGGTCTGCCGGTGCAGTTGCACGTGGCCGAGCCGGACCCGTTCGAGACGGACGACTGGCTGAGCGCCTGGTACCTCCAGATGGGCAGGGCGGGCGCCGACGTGGAGGTCTACCGCTACCCGGGCGCCGGCCACCTGTACACCGACCCCGGCCTGCCCGACTACGACGAGGAGGCCGCCGAGGCCACCTGGCGGGTGGCGCTCGGCTTCCTCGACTCGCTCGCGGACCCGGGGGACCCGGGGGATCAGACCGGGTCGTAGGTGCGCTCGACCTTCTGGGTGCCGGTGCGGGTGCGGTAGGAGCGGGACCAGGAGGAGGTCGCGTTCGCCTTGGTGCGGTCGGAGACGACGTAGTAGTCCATCTGCGCGCGGGCGGCGGTGATGTCCAGGACGCCGTAGCCGTGGCGGTCGGTGTCGACCCAGTGGACGTGCCGGTTGGCGGCCTTGATGAGTGGGGAGGCGATCACGGAGACCGTGCCCTCGGGGACCTTCACGATGTCGTCCAGGTTGTCCGAGGTCACCGAGGTGACCACGAACTCCGTGGCGGCGGAGGCCGACAGCGGGTACGTACCGGCGTCCACGGGCACGTCGTTGGCCCACGCCATGTGGATGTCACCGGTCAGGAAGACGGTGTTGCCGATGGCGTTCGAGCGCAGATGGGCGAGGAGTTCGCGGCGGTCGTCGGTGTAGCCGTCCCACTGGTCGGTGTTGAGGGCGATGCCCTCCTGGGGGAGGCCGAGGAGCTTGGCGAGGGGCCGCAGCAGGCTGGCGGGGAGCGAGCCGACCGCGAACGGCGAGATCATCACCGAGTTGCCGACCAGCCGCCAGGTGGTGTCGGAGGACGCCAGCCCTGCCTTCAGCCAGTCGAGCTGGGCGCGGCCGGTGAGGGTGCGCTCCGGGTCGTCGACGGAGCCGTTGCCTATGCCGACCTGCTGGGAGCGGAAGGAGCGCAGGTCCAGCAGGGAGAGGTCGGCGAGCTTGCCGAAGCGCAGCCGGCGGTAGGTGGTTCCGGCGAGGGCGGGGCGGACCGGCATCCACTCGAAGTACGCCTGCTTGGCGGCCGCCTGACGGGCCGCCCAGGTGCCCTCGGCGCCCTCGGTGTGGTTCTCGGCGCCGCCGGACCAGGTGTCGTTGGCGATCTCGTGGTCGTCCCAGATCGCGACGACCGGCGCCTTGGTGTGCAGGGCCTGGAGGTCGGGGTCCGTCTTGTACTTGCCGTGCCGGACGCGGTAGTCGGCGAGGGTGAGGGTCTCGTGGGTGGGCGAGGTCGGGCGGACCACGGTGCCGCGCGCGCCGTACTCGCCGGTGCCGTACTCGTAGATGTAGTCGCCGAGGTGCAGCCAGGCGTCGAGGTCGCCGCGGGCGGCGAGATGGCGGTACGGGGAGAAGTAACCGGCCTCCCAGCTCGCGCAGGAGACCACGCCGAAGCGCAGGCCCGGCACGGCCGCGTCCGGCGCGGGGGCGGTGCGGGTGCGGGCCACCGGGGAGTCGCTGCCGTTCGCGGAGAAGCGGAACCAGTAGTCCGTCGCCGGGGCGAGGCCGCGGACGTCGGCCTTCACGGTGTGGTCGGAGGCGGCGGTAGCGGTGAGGGAGCCTTTGGCCACGATGTTCGTGAGCCCCTTGTCCAGGGCGACGACCCAGTCGACCCGGGTGTCGGGGCCGGCTCCGGAGCCGGGGGTCGCCTCCGCGGTGGGCGTGACCCGCGTCCACAGCAGGACGCCGTCGGGCAGCGGGTCGCCGGAGGCGAGACCGTGCTGGAAGACGGGGGCCTCGGCGGCCCGGGCGGGAACGGCGGCGGCGAGCGGGCCGGCGAGCACGGCGGTGGCGGCAGCGGCCTTGACGACCGTACGGCGACGCGGGGCGAGCGGGGCGCGGCCCCCAACGGGGGCGCCAGTGCTCTCGGTTGATCTGTATCGACTGTTGGTCACGGCCGCAGATTACTGACCGGTACGACGACCGAGCGGGCGAACTCACAAAGTTCGCCCGCCCTTTCCGTTCACTTTCGCCAAGTGTTATATCCCTGGCCGGGTCAGGCGACGCCCCGCTTGGTCGCGCAGTGCTTGGGGTCCCCGTTCGCGCCGTCCTTGACGCAGATCTCGATGGTCACCTTGAGTCCCTCGCGGATCTCGAGGTTCTTGGTGGCGCACGAGTTGTTCGCGCCGTTCGTGTCCTCCAGCTTGACCCAGTGCGATGCGGTGGGCTCGATCCAGCCGATGTGGCCGCTGGCCCGCAGACCGTCGGCACGGTTGTCGCAGACAGTGAATATCTCACCCTCCGAGGCGAAGCCGGCGGCGGCGGAGTTGAAGGGATCCGTGGTGTTCACGTAGATGTCCGTGCCGGCGGCGGCCGGTCCGGCGGCGAACATCACGGCTGCGGTTCCTCCGGCGAGGAGCCCGCCCCAGGTCCTGAGTGCGCGTTTCAACGTACGTACCCCCATGGTGTGTTGGGTGGTCAGCCCAAGATCGTCTTACGTGTCATATGTATGACGACTCGTGGAGATATGTCAAAAAACAGGGAGCGGCGGTCACCGTGGGTGCCACAGTGACCGCCGCCGAGGGATGTGCCGGTCAGCCCTTCAGGGCCGCGCTCACGACCTCGTTGTACTCGTCGACCGTCATGGGCTGGTTGCCCGCGGACGTGACGAGCTTCTTGCCGTCCATGACGAAGCTCGGTGTACCGGTCACCTCGTCCTTGTTGGTGTCGAACGTCTTGGACATGGCCAGGGCCCAGGCGTCGTACGTGCCGTTCTTGACGTCGTTCTGGAAGGACTTGTTGTTCTTGAGCGCCGGGACGGAGTTCGCGACCTCGATGAGGTAGTCGTCGCCCTTGAACTTGTCGTCGGACTCCGCCGGGTGCCACTTCGCCGAGTACAGGGCGGTCTTGTACTCGAGGAACGCCTCGGGGCTGACGTTGAGCGCGGCGCCCATGGCGCTCATCGCGTTCTTGGAGCCCTCACCGTTGGAGCCGACCTTGCCCTGGCCGAGCGAGTCGCCGTCGAGGAACGTGCCGCCGATGTACTGGAGCTTGTACTTGCCGGCCTCGACGTCCTTGTCGACGGTCGGGCCGACGGCCTGTTCGAACTGGGCGCAGACGGGGCAGCGCGGGTCCTCGTAGATCTTGAGGGTCTTCTTCGCGGTGCTCTTGCCGATGGTCACCGTGGTGCCGTCGGTGCCGGTGGTGTTGGCCGGAGCGACGACCTTGTCGGCCTTCACCTCTTCCCAGTAGCTCGGCTTGTTGGCCTGGACGATCGCGTAGCCTATCCCGCCCGCCGCGGCGAGGACCGCCACCGCCGAGGCGGCGACGATGATCTGGCGCTTGGCCTTGGCGCGCTTGGCCTGGCGCTCGCGTTCGAGGCGCAGCCGCTCTCGGGCCGCCGTCTTCGCCGCCTGGGTGTTCCGCTTGCTCATGTCGGTGATCTCCATCGGGGACGCGCACGGGGGTGCGCGGGGGTGAGGGGTTCTGCGTGTCGGGGACTGCTCGTGCTCGCGGCCGGGCCGAAGGCGGCGGCGCTCAGGCGAGGGCGGTGCGGCGGGGCGGTCCGCGGCGGCCCAGGGAGTGCGCGAGGAGCAGGGTGCGGGCGATGGCCGTACGGTGCGCGGGCCGCGGCAGGCGGCGGGCTGCCGGGGCGCGTCGTACGGTCACGGCGGCGACGGCCGTCAGCAGCGGCCGGAAGGTCGTCGCGCCGGCCGCCCGCAGGAGCTGGGCCAGCGCCCGTTCACCGCGGCGCAGCCAGGCCGCCGCGATCAGGCCGACGCCGATGTGCGCGCCGAGCAGCAGCCAGGCGGTGGCCGCGTCGGTGTGCGCGCCGGTGCCGGTGACCTGGGCCAGCGGGGCGCCGACCCCGGTGCCGTCACCGCACAGCACGTCCCAGCCGACGGAGGCCAGCGGCCCCGCCACCGGGCCGCCGGAGCTGCCGTAACAGACGTGCTGGCCGGTGGTGAAGACGGTGTCGGCCGCCAGCTCCAGCGGGATCAGCAGGGCGGCGATCCGCCCGAAGCCGCGCTCCCGCCCGGCCAGCGCGTAGGCGAGGACGAACACGGCGACCACGACGGCGGCCACCGTGTTCAGCGGCAGCGGGGCCCGGGACAGCAGGACGTGCGACGCGGTGCTGAGCGTCACGACGAGTGCCGTGAACAGCGCCGCGCGCACGGCTCTGAGTCGGGTCCCGGATATGTCCATAGCAGCAGAGAGTGTGTCACGTGCTCCGGTAAGGGACCCCTAAAGGGACCCTGTGGAAGCGGACCGTTAGAGACCCGGGATCCGGCCGTTGCGGAAGAGGTCCACGAAGATCTGGTGGTCCGCGCGCGCCCGGGCGCCGTAGGAGTGTGCGAAGTCCACCAGCAGCGGCGCGAAACCCTCCTCGTCGGCCGCGAGGGCCGCGTCGATCGCGCGCTCGGTGGAGAACGGCACCAGCGACTCGCCCGAGGTGTCGTCCGCCGCCGCGTGCATGGTGGCCGTGGCCCGGCCCAGGTCGGCGACGACCGCCGCGATCTCCTCCGGGTCGTCGATGTCGCCCCAGTCCAGGTCGACCGCGTACGGCGAGACCTCGGCGACGAGCTGCCCCGCGCCGTCCAGCTCGGTCCAGCCGAGCCACGGGTCCGCGTGCTGTTGCAGGGCGCGCTGCGAGATCACCGTGCGGTGCCCCTCGTGCCGGAAGTAGTCACGGATCGCCGGATCCGTGATGTGCCGGGAGACGGCCGGGGTCTGGGCCTGCTTGATGTAGATCACGACGTCGTTCTCCAGGGCGTCGCTGTGGCCCTCCAGGAGGATGTTGTACGACGGCAGGCCGGCCGAGCCGATCCCGATGCCGCGCCGCCCCACGACGTCCTTCACCCGGTACGAGTCCGGGCGGGCCAGCGAGGTCTCCGGCAGCGTCTCCAGATAGCCGTCGAACGCGGCGAGGATCTTGTACCGGGTGGCCGCGTCCAGCTCGATGGAGCCGCCGCCCGGCGCGAACCGGCGCTCGAAGTCACGGATCTCGGTCATCGAGTCCAGCAGCCCGAAGCGGGTCAGGGAGCGGGCGTCGCGCAGCGCGTCGAGCAGCGGGCCCTGGGCGGTGTCCAGGGTGAACGGCGGCACCTCGTCGCTCTTGGCGCCGGTGGCCAGGGCGTGGACGCGCTCGCGGTACGCGCCCGCGTACACCCGCACCAGCTCGCTGATCTGGTCGTCGCCGAGCGCCTTCGCGTACCCGATGAGGGCGATCGAGGCGGCGAAACGCTTGAGGTCCCAGGTGAAGGGGCCGACGTACGCCTCGTCGAAGTCGTTGACGTTGAAGATCAGCCGGCCGGTGGAGTCCATGTACGTGCCGAAGTTCTCCGCGTGCAGATCGCCGTGGATCCACACGCGCGAGGTGCGCTCGTCCAGGAACGGGCCGCCCCGCTTCTCCGCGTCCACGTCGTGGTAGAAGAGGGCCGCCGTGCCCCGGTAGAACGCGAACGCCGAGGCCGCCATCTTGCGGAACTTCACCCGGAACGCGGCCGGGTCGGCGGCCAGGAGCTCGCCGAAGGCGGTGTCGAAGACGGCGAGGATCTCCTCGCCGCGCTGCTCGTCGTCGAGCTGGGGAACCGACATCGCGGGGTGCCTCCTGGTGCATGACATGTACGACAGCGTTTCTGTCGTCTCCAACGGGCGGAGCCGTACGAAAGTGCCCACGGTCCCCCGCTGTGAAGGTACGCGGGGGAGGCCCGCGGGTGTCAGTGGTGAGGCATAGACTTCGACGCTGACCCCCGGACCGTCCGCCCCGCCGTCGTCGAATGTTTCCCTTGGAGGCCACGCCGTGTCGAAGCCGCCCTTCACGCACCTGCACGTCCACACCCAGTACTCGCTGCTGGACGGTGCCGCGCGGCTGAAGGACATGTTCGACGCGTGCAACGAGATGGGCATGACCCACATCGCCATGTCCGACCACGGCAACCTGCACGGGGCGTACGACTTCTTCCACACCGCGAAGAAGGCCGGGGTCACCCCGATCATCGGCATCGAGGCGTACGTCGCCCCCGAGTCGCGCCGCAACAAGCGCAAGATCCAGTGGGGCCAGCCGCACCAGAAGCGCGACGACGTCTCCGGTTCCGGCGGTTACACCCACAAGACGATCTGGGCGGCCAACGCGACCGGCCTGCACAACCTCTTCAAGCTGTCCTCGGACGCGTACGCCGAGGGCTGGCTCCAGAAGTGGCCCCGGATGGACAAGGAGACCATCTCCCAGTGGTCCGAGGGGCTCATCGCCTCCACCGGCTGCCCCTCCGGCGAGCTCCAGACCCGGCTGCGCCTCGGCCAGTTCGACGAGGCGCTCAAGGCCGCCGCCGACTACCAGGACATCTTCGGCAAGGACCGCTACTTCCTGGAGCTGATGGACCACGGCATCGAGATCGAGCACCGGGTCCGCGACGGCCTGCTGGAGATCGGCAAGAAGCTCGGCATCCCCCCGCTGGTGACGAACGACTCGCACTACACCTACGCGCACGAGGCCACCGCCCACGACGCGCTGCTGTGCATCCAGACCGGCAAGAACCTCTCCGACCCCGACCGCTTCAAGTTCGACGGCACCGGCTACTACCTGAAGTCCACCGAGGAGATGTACGCCGTCGACTCCTCGGACGCCTGGCAGGAGGGCTGCGCCAACACCCTCCTGGTCGCCGAGCAGATCGACACCACCGGCATGTTCGAGGCCAAGAACCTCATGCCGAAGTTCGACATCCCCGAGGGCTACACCGAGGTCACCTGGTTCCGCGAGGAGACCATGCGCGGCATGCACCGCCGCTTCCCCGACGGGATCCCGGACGACCGCATGAAGCAGGTCGAGTACGAGATGGACACCATCATCTCGATGGGCTTCCCGGGCTACTTCCTCGTCGTCGCCGACTTCATCATGTGGGCCAAGAGCCAGGGCATCGCGGTCGGCCCCGGCCGAGGATCCGCGGCCGGCTCGATCGTGGCGTACGCCATGGGCATCACCGACCTCGACCCCATCCCGCACGGCCTGATCTTCGAGCGCTTCCTCAACCCCGAGCGCATCTCCATGCCCGATGTCGACATCGACTTCGACGAGCGCCGGCGCGTCGAGGTGATCCGGTACGTGACGGAGAAGTACGGCGCCGACAAGGTCGCCATGATCGGCACCTACGGCAAGATCA
>NZ_JAANNX010000211.1:0-914 GCF_013363615.1 Streptomyces sp. CAI-85
TCGGGCTTCTTCTTGCCCATCACGCGGCGCAGGATGTCGGCCTCGCCGAGCGAGTAGCCGGCGATGATCTGGGCGGCCTTCTGCACCTGCTCCTGGTAGACGATCAGGCCGTAGGTGACCGCGAGGACCTCTTCGAGGGGCTCCTCCAGCTCCGGGTGGATCGGGGTGATCTCCTGGAGCTTGTTCTTGCGCAGCGCGTAGTTGGTGTGCGAGTCCATGCCCATCGGGCCGGGACGGTAGAGCGCGGAGACGGCGGAGATGTCTTCGAAGTTGTCGGGCTTCATCAGACGCAGCAGCGAGCGCATGGGGCCGCCGTCGAACTGGAAGACGCCGAGGGTGTCTCCGCGCTGGAGCAGTTCGAAGGTCTTGGGGTCGTCCAGCGGCAGGGCCAGGAGGTCGAGTTCGATCCCCTTGTTGGCCTTCACCATCTTGACGGCGTCGTCCATGATCGTGAGGTTGCGCAGGCCGAGGAAGTCCATCTTCAGCAGGCCGAGCGACTCGCACTGCGGGTAGTCCCACTGCGTGATGGTGACGCCGTCGGTGTGCCGCACCCAGATCGGGGCGTGGTCGACGATCGGCTCGCTGGACATGATCACGCCGGCGGCGTGCACGCCCATCTGGCGGACCAGGCCCTCGACGCCCTTGGCGGTGTCGATGACCTTCTTCACGTCCGGCTCGTTCTCGTACATCGCCCGGATCTCGCCCGCCTCGCTGTAGCGCGGGTGGGAGGGGTTGGTGATGCCGTCGAGGTCGATGCCCTTGCCGAGGACGTCGGCGGGCATGGCCTTGGTGAGCCGGTCGCCCATGGCGTACGGGTAGCCCAGCACGCGCGCGGAGTCCTTGATGGCGTTCTTGGCCTTGATCTTGCCGTAGGTGCCGATCATGGCGACCTTGTCGGCGCCGTACTTCTCCGT
>NZ_JAANNX010000212.1:0-912 GCF_013363615.1 Streptomyces sp. CAI-85
CCGGGCTTGATGATGACCTGGCCGCGCTCGACGTCCTCGCGCTTGATGCCACGGAGCAGCAGACCGACGTTCTCACCGGCCTGGCCCTCGTCGAGCAGCTTGCGGAACATCTCGATGCCGGTGACCGTGGTGGTGGTCTTCTCGGTCTTGATGCCGATGATGTCGACGGTCTCGTTGACCTTCAGGACACCACGCTCGATACGACCGGTGACGACGGTGCCACGACCGGTGATCGTGAAGACGTCCTCGATCGGCATCAGGAACGGCTTGTCGACGTCACGCTCGGGCTCCGGGATGGAGGTGTCGACGGCGTTCATGAGGTCGAGCACGGACTGCGTCCACTGCGCGTCGCCCTCGAGGGCCTTCAGCGCGGAGACACGGACGACCGGCAGGTCGTCGCCCGGGAACTCGTACTCGGAGAGGAGCTCACGGACCTCGAGCTCGACGAGCTCCAGGATCTCCTCGTCGTCCACCATGTCGGCCTTGTTCAGGGCGACGACGATGTACGGAACGCCGACCTGGCGGGCCAGGAGCACGTGCTCCTTGGTCTGCGGCATCGGGCCGTCGGTGGCGGCGACCACGAGGATCGCGCCGTCCATCTGCGCGGCACCGGTGATCATGTTCTTGATGTAGTCCGCGTGACCCGGGCAGTCGACGTGCGCGTAGTGACGGGTCTCCGTCTGGTACTCGACGTGCGCGATGGAGATGGTGATACCGCGCTGACGCTCCTCGGGCGCCTTGTCGATGTTGTCGAACGCGGTGGCCTCGTTCAGGTCCGGGTACGCGTCGTGCAGCACCTTGGTAATGGCGGCCGTGAGGGTCGTCTTACCGTGGTCGATGTGACCGATGGTGCCGATGTTGACGTGCGGCTTAGTCCGCTCGAACTTCGCCTTCGCCACTGGGGTCCTCCTG
>NZ_JAANNX010000213.1:0-905 GCF_013363615.1 Streptomyces sp. CAI-85
AGTAGCCATGGCGGGACAGAAGATCCGCATCCGGCTCAAGGCCTACGACCACGAGGTCATCGACTCCTCGGCGAAGAAGATCGTCGAGACGGTGACCCGCACTGGTGCGTCGGTCGCGGGCCCGGTGCCGCTGCCCACTGAGAAGAACGTGTACTGCGTCATCAAGTCGCCGCACAAGTACAAGGACTCGCGCGAGCACTTCGAGATGCGCACGCACAAGCGCCTGATCGACATCCTCGACCCCACCCCCAAGACCGTTGACTCTCTGATGCGACTCGACCTCCCGGCCGGTGTCGACATCGAGATCAAGCTCTGAGGGTCGGTGAGCTGAGAATGGCAAAGCAGATCAAGGGCATCCTGGGCGAGAAGCTCGGCATGACGCAGGTGTGGGACGAGAACAACCGTGTTGTTCCGGTCACCGTCGTCAAGGCCGGCCCCAACGTCGTGACCCAGGTTCGTACGAACGACGCCGACGGCTACGAGTCCGTCCAGATCGCGTTCGGCGAGATCGACCCGCGCAAGGTGAACAAGCCCCTCAAGGGCCACTTCGCGAAGGCCGACGTCACCCCCCGTCGCCACCTCGTCGAGATCCGCACCGCGGACGCCTCCGAGTACACGCTCGGCCAGGAGATCACCGCTGAGGTGTTCGAGGCCGGCATCAAGGTCGACGTGACCGGCAAGAGCAAGGGCAAGGGCTTCGCCGGTGTCATGAAGCGTCACAACTTCAAGGGCCTCGGCGCCGGTCACGGCACCCAGCGCAAGCACCGCTCCCCCGGCTCCATCGGTGGCTGCGCCACCCCGGGCCGTGTGTTCAAGGGCCTCCGTATGGCGGGTCGCATGGGCAACGAGCGGGTCACCACCCAGAACCTGACCGTCCACGCCGTTGACGCGGAGAAGGGTCTGCT
>NZ_JAANNX010000214.1:0-897 GCF_013363615.1 Streptomyces sp. CAI-85
GGACAACCATGGAAGCCAGGGCCCAGGCGCGGTACATCCGCGTCACGCCCATGAAGGCCCGCCGCGTGGTGGACCTTATCCGTGGCATGGATGCCACGGAGGCTCAGGCGGTCCTGCGTTTCGCCCCGCAGGCCGCGAGCGTGCCGGTCGGCAAGGTGCTGGACAGCGCCATTGCCAACGCCGCGCACAACTACGACCACACCGATGTCGACAGCCTCTTCATCTCCGAGGCGTACGTCGATGAGGGCCCGACCCTGAAGCGGTTCCGTCCGCGCGCCCAGGGCCGTGCCTACCGGATCCGCAAGCGGACCAGCCACATCACCGTGGTCGTCAGCAGCAAGGAAGGAACCCGGTAATGGGCCAGAAGGTTAACCCGCATGGGTTCCGGCTCGGCATCACCACCGACTTCAAGTCGCGTTGGTACGCCGACAAGTCGTACAAGGAATACGTCAAGGAAGACGTCGCCATCCGTCGGATGATGACGTCCGGCATGGAGCGCGCCGGCATCTCGAAGGTGGAGATCGAGCGCACCCGTGACCGTGTCCGCGTCGACATCCACACCGCGCGTCCGGGCATCGTCATCGGCCGCCGCGGCGCCGAGGCCGACCGTATCCGCGGCGACCTGGAGAAGCTGACCAAGAAGCAGGTCCAGCTCAACATCCTCGAGGTCAAGAACCCGGAGACGGACGCTCAGCTCGTGGCCCAGGCCGTCGCCGAGCAGCTCTCCTCCCGCGTCTCCTTCCGTCGGGCCATGCGCAAGAGCATGCAGTCCGCCATGAAGGCCGGCGCCAAGGGCATCAAGATCCAGTGCGGTGGCCGCCTCGGTGGCGCCGAGATGTCCCGCTCGGAGTTCTACCGCGAGGGCCGTGTGCCCCTGCACACGCTCCGCGCGAACGT
>NZ_JAANNX010000215.1:0-897 GCF_013363615.1 Streptomyces sp. CAI-85
GCGGCGAATCCGGACCAGGTGGCCACGCCCTTGGCGCGCTGCCCGGGCGGGAAGGCGGCGGTGATCGTGGACAGGGTGCCCGGCATGATCATCGCGGCCCCCAGGCCCATGACGACGCGCCAGACGATGAGCGTGGTGGTGGAGTCGGCGAAGGAAGCGGCCAGGGACGCGAGGCCGAAGACGACGGTGCCCGCGATGAGGACGTCGCGGCGCCCGACGCGGTCGCCGATGGCACCGAGCGGCAGGACGAGAGCGGCCAGGGCGACGGTGTAGCCGTCGGCGATCCAGGTCAGTGAGCCGTTGGTGGCCGACAGATCGATGGCGAGGTCGGGCAGGGCGAGGTTGAGCGCGGAGACGGAGGCGACGACGAGGACCAGGGACAGGCACATGGCGAAGAGCACGCCGTTGTGGCCGGCCCGGCCGGTCGCGACGACGTCCTGCGGGTCGCCGGCCTGGTTGTCGGGCTGGGTGTCGGAGTTGCGGTGGGGGCTGGTGGACATGGGGAACCGTCTCAGTCGGTGCCGGGCTGGAAGAGTTTGAAGACCAGGCGCGCCGCGCCGCGCTGTGCCGCGTGGCGCAGGCGCACCGGGCCGGGCAGGGCCGGGGGCGCCGTCGGGGGAGTGTCGGCCAGTCGGGGAAAGAGCGCTTCGGCGTTCGTTCGGTTGACGGCCTTGAGCGTGTCCGGGTCGGCGTTGTCGTCGAGACCGCTCGCGAAGTACTGCCCGGCGGGTGCGGGCGCGAAGGGCCAGTCGCTGCCGAAGAGGACGTGTCCGGGGCGGGCGAAGGCGAGCAGCGTGGGCAGGGCGGCGGGGCTGGAGGACAGGGCGGTGTCGAAGTAGAAGGAGCGGAAGTCGTCCAGTACGTCGAGCGGGCTGCGCCCGGTGTCGTTGGCGATGG
>NZ_JAANNX010000216.1:0-896 GCF_013363615.1 Streptomyces sp. CAI-85
CTGCCGTGCTGGTGTCCATGTCCGCCGTGCTGCTGCTCGGCCTGCTGATCTGGTTCCTCCTGCGCATTCGGTACCTCAGGTGGGCCGACACGCTGCTCTGCGGAACCTTCGGCTTCCTACTCGCCCGGACCGTGGCCGCGCCGTTCGTTCAGGCCCTCCTCGACGGCGTGAACGGCTTCCTCGGCCAACTCCGCTTCTGAAGCACCCCACCACTGACCCGACAAGGGGACTACCTGTGTCCGACTACGTCATCCGCTCCGGTGACCGCGCCGCGTTCCTGACCGGTCTGCGGGAGCTGGTCGACTTCCTGACCGCCAACCCGGCCGTCGTCGTACCGCGTCACGCGTCCGTCACCGTCCTGGTCGACGCCTCGGACTCTGCCGCTCGCCGCGACGGCGTGGACTCCGTCGCCGCTCCGCTCGGCGTGCCGACGGAGGACATCGGCCGGGGCTACTTCGACGCACGCCGCGACTTCGGACCGATCTCGTACAGCGCCATCGGGACTCCTCCCGAGGAACGGCAGTGATCGCCCGTACGAAGGGCTCCCGACGGGGCGCGAAGTCGCCAAACCCGACCCCGTCAGGAACCCACTCCATCCGCCACATGAGCAGTGAAAGGAGCATTCACACTTTGTCCACCGCGCATCATTCGCGCAAATCCCCGTCCCTCGACTGCGACCTCAGGCAGTGCGACGCTCAGGTCTCGACCTGCGCCGGACGGGAACAGATCGTCCTCGTCGAGCTCGACGGAACCGAGCAGTGGCTGTGTCCCGCGCACGCGGCCGCCGTCTGGCTCACGGACCCGACGCTCCGCTTCAGCGCCAAGACTCGGCCGGAGGGGATCTCGGCCGTGATGGGGCAGGCGTTCGGCGACGGGGGTGGTCGCCGATGACCACC
>NZ_JAANNX010000217.1:0-890 GCF_013363615.1 Streptomyces sp. CAI-85
TCGTGGATCGTCGGGTCGAAGGGCTCGCCCTCCTTGCCGAACTGCTGGAGGCCCATCTTCGCCGCGGTGGTCTCCAGGGACTCCGCCACCGACTTGAAGCCGCCGACGAGTTCGCCGTGCTCCCGCGCGCGGCCGATGTCGTCGAGCACGGGCAGAAGCTCGGTCAGGAGGTTCGCGATGGCGATCTCCTTGACCGCGATCCGGTCGCGCTCGACCCGGCGGCGGTAGTTCTGGTACTCGGCCTGGAGGCGCTGGAGGTCCGCGGTGCGCTCGCCGAGCGCGGTGCGCACCTGGTCCAGTTGAGCCACCAGAGCCGCTGTCTGGTTCGCGTCCCCGGCCGGGGCCGCCCCCTCCGCCGAGGCGGAGGAGGGAGCGGCCTTCGGCTCGGCGTCTTCAGGGGTGGCGCCGGAGGGGACGTCGGGCTTCTCCTCGAAGCCCGGGGTCTCCTCCGTCACGCGGCACCGTCCTTGCGCTCGTCGTCGACGATCTCGGCGTCCACCACGTCGTCGTCGGCCTTCGGGGCCTCGGCGCCGGGGGCGGCCTGACCGGCCTGGGCGTCGGCGTACATGGCCTGGCCGAGCTTCTGCGAGACGGCCGCGACCTTCTCGGTGGCGGTGCGGATCTCGGCGGTGTCCTCGCCCTTGAGCTTCTCCTTCAGCTCGGCGAGAGCGCCCTCGACCTCGGTCTTGATCTCGCCCGGGACCTTGTCCTCGTTGTCCTTGAGGAACTTCTCGGTCTGGTAGACGAGCTGCTCGCCCTGGTTGCGGGCCTCGGCGGCCTCGCGGCGGCGGTGGTCCTCGTCCGCGTACTGCTCGGCCTCCTGGCGCATGCGGTCGACCTCGTCCTTCGGCAGCGAGGAGCCGCCGGTGACGGTCATCTTCTGCTCCTTG
>NZ_JAANNX010000218.1:0-876 GCF_013363615.1 Streptomyces sp. CAI-85
AGCGCGCCGACCGGGCAGATCTGGATGGTGTTGCCGGAGAAGTACGACTCGAAGGGGTCGCCCTCACCGGTGCCGACCTGCTGGAGCGCGCCCCGCTCGATCAGCTCGATCATCGGGTCGCCGGCGACCTGGTTGGAGAACCGGGTGCAGCGGGCGCACAGCACGCACCGCTCACGGTCGAGCAGCACCTGTGTGGAGATCGGTACGGGCTTCTCGTAGGTGCGCTTGCGGCCGTCGAAGCGGGACTCGGCCTGGCCGTGCGACATGGCCTGGTTCTGGAGCGGGCACTCGCCGCCCTTGTCGCAGACGGGGCAGTCGAGCGGGTGGTTGATGAGGAGCAGCTCCATCACACCGTGCTGGGCCTTCTCGGCCACCGGTGAGGTGAGCTGCGTCCTGACCACCATGCCGTCCGTACAGGTGATCGTGCAGGACGCCATGGGCTTGCGCTGGCCCTCGACCTCGACGATGCACTGGCGGCAGGCGCCGGCCGGGTCGAGGAGGGGGTGGTCGCAGAAGCGGGGGATCTCGATGCCGAGCTGTTCGGCGGCCCGGATGACCAGGGTGCCCTTGGGCACGCTGATCTCGGCGCCGTCGATGGTCAACGTGACGAGATCTTCCGGCGGGACCGCCGCCTCGCCGCCTCCGGAGGGAGCGCTGGTGGTCACCGTCATGCGTTCACCTCCGTGTGCTGGTCCGCCCAGACGGTCGACTTGGCGGGGTCGAAGGGGCAGCCGCGGCCCGTGATGTGCTCCTCGTACTCCGCGCGGAAGTACTTGAGCGACGAGAAGATCGGCGAGGCGGCGCCGTCGCCGAGGGCGCAGAAGGACTTGCCGTTGATGTTGTCGGCGATGTCGTTCAGCTTGTCGAGGTCGGACA
>NZ_JAANNX010000083.1:0-18033 GCF_013363615.1 Streptomyces sp. CAI-85
GCGGCGAGGTCGTCTTCGACGCCTGCTACCAGGGCAACCCGCTGGTCAACGCCGGTGCCATCGGCGTCATGCGGCACGAGGACATCCACCTCGCGAAGGCGTCCGGCGCGGGCAACAAGGTCATCCTGTACGGCGCCCGCACCGGCGGTGACGGCATCGGCGGCGCGTCGATCCTGGCCTCCGAGACCTTCGACGACGCCAAGCCGTCCAAGCGCCCCGCCGTCCAGGTCGGCGACCCCTTCCAGGAGAAGCTCCTCATCGAGTGCACCCTGGAGGCGTTCGCCGAGAAGCTGGTCGTCGGCATCCAGGACCTCGGCGCGGCGGGCCTGTCCTGCGCGACGTCCGAACTGGCGTCCAACGGCTCCGGCGGCATGCGCGTGACGCTGGACGACGTACCCCTGCGCGACTCGACGCTCTCCCCCGAGGAGATCCTCATGAGCGAGTCGCAGGAACGCATGTGCGCGGTCGTGGAGCCCGAGAAGGTCGAGCGCTTCCTCGCGATCTGCGACAAGTGGGACGTCATCGCCACCGTCATCGGCGAGGTGACCGACGGCGACCGGCTGGAGATCTTCTGGCACGGCGGCAAGATCGTCGACGTCGACCCGCGCACGGTCGCCCACGACGGCCCGGTCTACGAGCGCCCCTACGCCCGCCCGGACTGGCAGGACGCCCTCCAGGCCGACGACGCGGGCAAGCTGCCCCGGCCGGGGACCTCCGACGAGCTGAAGGCCCAGGTCCTGAAGCTGGTCGGCTCCCCGAACCAGGCGTCCAAGAAGTGGATCACGTCCCAGTACGACCACTTCGTGCAGGGCAACACCGTCCTCGCCCAGCCCGAGGACTCCGGCATGATCCGGATCGACGAGGAGACCGGCCTCGGCGTCGCCATCGCGACCGACGGCAACGGCCGGTACGCCAAGCTCGACCCGTACCACGGCGCCCAGTTGGCCCTGGCCGAGGCGTACCGCAACGTCGCCACGACCGGTGCCAGGCCGCTTGCCGTCTCCGACTGCCTGAACTTCGGCTCGCCCGAGGACCCGGCGGTGATGTGGCAGTTCGCGGAGGCCGTGCGCGGTCTGGCGGACGCCTGCCTCCAGCTCGGCACGCCGGTCACCGGCGGCAACGTCTCGCTCTACAACCAGACGGGCGAGGCGGCCATCCACCCGACCCCGGTGGTCGCCGTCCTCGGCGTGATCGACGACGTCGCCCGCCGGACGCCGGTCGCCTTCCAGGAGGAGGGCCAGTTGCTCTACCTCCTCGGCGACACCCGCGAGGAGTTCGGCGGCTCGGCCTGGTCCCAGGTCGTCCACGACCACCTCGGCGGCCTGCCCCCGAAGGTCGACCTGGAGCGCGAGCGCCTGCTGGCCGAGATCCTGATCTCCGCCTCCCGCGACGGCATGATCGACTCCGCTCACGACCTGTCCGACGGCGGTCTGATCCAGGCGGTCGTGGAGTCCGCGCTGCTCGGCGGCAAGGGCGCGCGCCTGGTTGTCCCGGACGGCCTGGACGCGTTCACGTTCCTCTTCTCCGAGTCCGCCGGCCGCGCCGTCGTCGCGGTCCCGCGCTCGGAGGAGGTCCGCTTCAACGACATGTGCGGCGCCCGCGGCCTCCCGCTCACCCGCATCGGCGTGATCGACGGCGACACGATCGACCTCCAGGGCGAGTTCACCCTCCCCCTGGAAACCCTCCGCACCACCCACGAGGCCACGATCCCGTCCCTGCTGGCATAACCCCACACCAGACGAAGCCCGCGCCCGGACATCTGCTCCGGCCGCGGGCTTCGCCGTGCGCGCGGCCATAGGGGCGGGAGTTGGCGCCACCACCCGGAGCCGCCCGCACGGCATAAAGTCGCGCCCATGCCTCCCGCCAAGAAACGCCCCCGCACCTACGACCCCGTCCGCACCCGTGCCGCCGTCCTCGCGCAGCTCGGGAACGTGCGGGCGGGGGTTGCCGGGCTGTCGGGGGAGCAGCTCGCGGGGCCGACGCGGGTCGGGGCGTGGACCGTGCGGGAGGTGGTCGCGCATGTCGGGATGGCCGTGACCGCCGTGCAGCGGGCGCTGGAGTTGCCCGAGCCGTTGCGGGCGGACGCCGTGCTGCTGGACTGGCCGTTCGCCACCGTGGACAGTGCCCCGGCGATCGACGGCTTCACTCGGGACCTGGTCGAGCGGCATCCCGATCTCGGCGCCTATCTCGCCGGTGTCGAGCGGAGCCTGCCCGGGCTGCTCGACGCGTATCCCGGCAGCCGGCTCCTCCAGACCAACGCGGGCGCGCTGTCCCTGGCGGACTACCTGGTGACCCGTACCGTCGAACTCGTCGTCCACACCGACGACCTCAACGCGGCCGTGCCGGGCCTGGACATCCCGTACGACCGGCAGGCCCTCGCCGCCGCCACCCGGCTGCTCGCCGACGCGCTCGCCGTGAAGGCGCCCGGCGGCGCGACGGAGGTGCGGATCCCGCCGTACGCCGTCGTGCAGTGCGTCGAGGGGCCGCGGCACACCCGGGGCACCCCGCCGAACGTCGTCGAGACCGACCCGCTGACCTGGCTGCGGCTCGCCACCGGGCGGGTGAGCTGGGCGGCGGCGCTCGGGGAGGCGAAGGTCAGCGCGAGCGGCGAGCGGGCCGACCTGGGAGCGCTCCTGCCGGTCATGTCCTGAGCGGGACGAGGGCGAATGATGTGCGACACCTCACTCATGAGACCGGAACCCGCCCGCGGGAGGCGGCCAGGGGACGACGGACGATCATCGTCCGAGTCGCGTTCCGGCCATCTGACCTGCGGTAATCAGTCGATCATGGAGTGAGCCGCCGAAAGGTGATCCAGTTACCCGCAGGTATCCCCAATTCGGACCAGTGGTCGATCTCGCCTACACTCGATGGCGTGCCACGTGGTGACGGTCGACTCAGTCATGATCTGCTCCCCGGCGAGAAAGGTCCTCAGGACGCCTGCGGCGTCTTCGGGGTCTGGGCTCCCGGTGAAGAGGTCGCCAAGCTCACTTACTTCGGGCTCTACGCCCTCCAGCATCGGGGTCAGGAATCCGCGGGAATCGCGGTCAGCAACGGCTCCCAGATCCTCGTCTTCAAGGACATGGGCCTCGTGTCCCAGGTCTTCGACGAGACCTCGCTCGGTTCGCTCCAGGGTCATATCGCGGTCGGACACGCCCGCTACTCGACCACCGGCGCCTCCGTGTGGGAGAACGCCCAGCCGACGTTCCGCGCCACCGCGCACGGCTCGATCGCGCTCGGCCACAACGGCAACCTCGTCAACACCGCCCAGCTCGCCGAGATGGTCGCCGACCTGCCCAAGCAGGAAGGCCGCACCCCGCGCGTCGCGGCGACCAACGACACCGACCTGCTCACCGCGCTCCTCGCGGCCCAGGTCGACGCCGACGGCAAGCCGCTGACCATCGAGGAGGCCGCCCACTCGGTCCTCCCGCAGGTCCGGGGCGCCTTCTCCCTCGTCTTCATGGACGAGCACACCCTGTACGCCGCCCGGGACCCCCAGGGCATCCGCCCGCTGGTCCTCGGCCGGCTGGAGCGCGGCTGGGTCGTCGCCTCCGAGTCCGCCGCCCTGGACATCTGCGGCGCCGCGTACGTCCGGGAGATCGAGCCGGGCGAATTCATCGCGATCGACGAGAACGGCCTGCGCACCTCCCGATTCGCGGACGCGAAGCCCAAGGGCTGTGTCTTCGAGTACGTGTACCTGGCCCGCCCCGACACCGACATCGCCGGCCGGAACGTCTACCTCTCCCGCGTGGAGATGGGCCGCAGGCTGGCCGCCGAGGCCCCCGTCGAGGCCGACCTGGTGATAGCGACGCCGGAGTCCGGCACCCCGGCCGCCATCGGGTACGCGGAGGCGAGCGGCATCCCCTTCGGCGCCGGCCTCGTCAAGAACGCCTATGTGGGCCGGACCTTCATCCAGCCCTCGCAGACGATCCGCCAGCTCGGCATCCGGCTGAAGCTGAACCCCCTCAAGGAAGTCATCAAGGGCAAGCGCCTGGTCGTCGTCGACGACTCGATCGTGCGCGGCAACACCCAGCGGGCCCTGGTCCGGATGCTCCGTGAGGCCGGCGCGGCCGAGGTCCACATCCGGATCTCCTCGCCGCCCGTGAAGTGGCCCTGCTTCTTCGGCATCGACTTCGCCACCCGCGCCGAGCTGATCGCCAACGGCATGACCATCGAGGAGATCGGCACCTCGCTGGGCGCCGACTCCCTGTCGTACATCTCCATCGACGGCATGATCGAGGCGACCACCATCGCCAAGCCGAACCTCTGCCGCGCCTGCTTCGACGGCGAGTACCCGATGGAGCTCCCGGACCCGGAACTGCTCGGCAAGCAGCTCCTGGAGACCGAGCTGGCGGCCGGTCCGGCCGCCACGGCCGCGGCCGACGCGATCCGTCGTCCGTAAGCCTCGTAGAAACCAACCCGAAAGATCCCAGGCAATGTCTGAGACCAGCCCCACCGGTGCTTCCTACGCGGCTGCCGGCGTCGACATCGAGGCGGGCGACCGCGCCGTCGAGCTGATGAAGGAGTGGGTGAAGAAGACGCAGCGCCCCGAGGTCCTCGGCGGCCTCGGCGGTTTCGCCGGCCTCTTCGACGCCTCCGCCCTCAAGAACTACGAGCGGCCCCTGCTGGCCTCCGCCACGGACGGCGTCGGCACCAAGGTCGACATCGCCCGCCAGTTGGGCGTCTACGACACCATCGGCCACGACCTCGTCGCCATGGTGATGGACGACATCGTGGTGTGCGGTGCCGAGCCGCTGTTCATGACCGACTACATCTGCGTCGGCAAGGTCCACCCCGAGCGGGTCGCCGCCATCGTCAAGGGCATCGCCGAAGGCTGTGTGCTGGCCGGCTGCGCCCTGGTCGGCGGTGAGACGGCCGAACACCCCGGCCTGCTGGGCGAGGACGACTTCGACGTCGCCGGCGCCGGTACGGGCGTCGTGGAGGCCGACCGGCTGCTCGGCGCGGACCGTATCCGCACGGGTGACACCGTGATCGCCATGGCGGCCTCCGGCCTTCACTCGAACGGGTACTCGCTCGTCCGGCACGTGCTGCTGAACCAGGCCGGTCTCTCGCTGGACGCGCGGATCGACGACCTGGGCCGCACCCTCGGCGAGGAGCTGCTGGAGCCCACCAAGATCTACTCGCTGGACTGCCTGGCCCTGACCCGTACGACCGATGTGCACGCCTTCTCGCACATCACCGGCGGCGGACTCGCGGCCAATCTGGCCCGGGTCGTCCCGGACGCGCTGCACGCCGTCGTGGACCGCTCCACCTGGACCCCCGCCCCGATCTTCGACCTCGTCGGCAGGACGGGCGACGTCGAGCGGCTGGAGCTGGAGAAGACCCTGAACATGGGCGTCGGCATGATGGCGATCGTGCCCCAGGAGTCGACGGACGTGGCCCTGGCCACCCTCGCCGACCGAGGCGTCGATGCCTGGGTCGCCGGTGAGATCACCGAGCGCGGCGAGCACACCACCGGCGCGGAGCTGGTGGGGGACTACGCCTGAGACCGTGCGGCGGGCAGCCGTACGGACCGTGACCGTGTGGACAGCACAAGACCCGGTCGGTGACCGAAGTCACCGACCGGGTGAGTGCGCAGAACAAGGTCAAGCGCCGCGACGGTGTTGTTGCGAGGAGTCCTCGTCGTCGTCCTCGTCGTCGGCCCCGTACAGCTCGGCGTACCGTGCGTACGGGTCGTCGTCTTGCTCATCGTCATCGTCCTCGAACGGTTCACCATTCGGCGGAATGTTCGATGGCGATGCGCCCAGCTCTTCGGCCAGGCGTGAGAGATCCGTCCCGCCGCTGTTGTACTTCAGCTGGCGGGCGACCTTCGCTTGCTTGGCCTTGGCCCGGCCGCGCCCCATGGCTCGACCCCCTCAACGACGGGGCTCGACGGCCCCAGGTTGACACGCGTTCATGATCCAGGACGGTCTCTCCTCGGAGAGCCCGTCGTAGGGCTCCCACGGTACCTGAGCCCACGCCCGTACGGTACGTCGCCCGTAGCACGCGCGTGTGCGCAGGACCTTTGAGGCGCCCCGTCCTCGCTGGTCAGTGGCGATTTTAACCACTTATCGGCGGACGACCCGCCGGGAAGAGTGAGAGTTCTCTCCAACTTTCCTCCCGGCGGTACCGCCGAAACCCTCGGGGCGCCCCCGCGGAGGCCGTCCCGGAACGTCAGCGTCCGCGCGCCTGCGCCGCCTCGTGCATCCGCTGCTCGGCGATCCGGTCGGCCGCGGCGGCCGGCGGAATCCCGTCTTCCTTCGCACGTGCGAAGATTGCGAGCGTGGTGTCGAAGATCTTCGACGCCTTCGCCCTGCACCGCTCGAAGTCGAAGCCGTGCAGCTCGTCCGCGACCTGGATGACCCCGCCCGCGTTCACCACGTAGTCCGGCGCGTAGAGGATCCCGCGGTCCGCGAGGTCCTTCTCCACCCCCGGATGGGCGAGCTGGTTGTTGGCCGCGCCGCAGACCACCCGGGCGGTCAGCACCGGCACCGAGGTGTCGTTGAGCGCGCCGCCCAGCGCGCAGGGGGCGTAGATGTCGAGCCCCTCGACCCGGATCAGCGCCTCGGTGTCGGCGACCGCCGTGACCCCTTCCGGGTGCCGGTCCAGGATCCGGCCGACGGCGTCCTCGCGGACATCGGTGACGAACACCCGGGCGCCCTCGTTCCGCAGGTGTTCCACCAGGTGGTGGCCGACCTTGCCGACGCCGGCGACACCGACACGGCGGTCCCGCAGCGACGGGTCGCCCCACAGATGCTGGGCGGAGGCCCGCATGCCCTGGTAGACGCCGAAGGCGGTCAGCACCGAGGAGTCGCCGGCGCCGCCGTTCTCCGGGGAGCGCCCGGTGGTCCAGCGGCACTCGCGCGCGACCACGTCCATGTCGGCCACATAGGTGCCGACGTCGCAGGCGGTCACGTACCGCCCGCCGAGCGAGGCGACGAACCGGCCGTACGCCAGCAGCAGCTCCTCGGTCTTGATCACCTCGGGGTCTCCGATGATCACGGCCTTGCCGCCGCCGTGGTCGAGCCCGGCCATGGCGTTCTTGTACGACATCCCGCGCGCGAGGTTGAGCGCGTCGGCGACGGCCTCCGCCTCGTTCGCGTACGGGTAGAAGCGGGTACCGCCGAGCGCGGGGCCGAGGGCGGTGGAGTGGAGTGCGATGACGGCCTTCAGACCGCTGGCACGGTCCTGGCAGAGCACGACCTGCTCATGACCCCCCTGATCCGAGTGGAAGAGGGTGTGCAGGACGCCGTTGGATACGTCGGTCACGGTGGTGACTCCTGGGTAACTCGCGGCGATCGGGACGAGGGCTCCCGTACGGGTGGCGGGGCCTGTGGGACGAGGGTAGGGCCTGCGCGCCCCACCGGCGCCGCAGTGGTCGGGATCACCTCCGCACGGGGTACCGGCGTGCGACGATGCGAAGGGTTCCGCCGTGTCCGCGGGCGCGGCCCCGCAGGTTTCCCGGCCGTCCCGGAGGGGAGGGAGCAGGCGTGCCCAAGGTGTCCTCGGTGATCGTCCCGTACGCGTCCTATCTGCGGGTGTACGAGCCGCTGGCCGCCTTCCCCGAGCCCGAGCGCACCCACTGGGCGCGCTACGCCCGCCGCCCCGAGCACCCCTCCTACCAGGACGAGCTGCGCCGCTCGCTGGCCGATCTGCTGCCCACCCCGCCGGTCCCGGTGCCGGTGCACGAGAGCGCCGACGCGTTCGTGCTCGACGTGGACGGCGTGCTGTGCGTGTGCCCCTGGCGGACCCGGCTGCGCGGCTGGCGGGCGCTGGCCGAACTGGGCGAGGAACTGCCCCGCCCGGTCCTGGAGGCGGTGCTCCCCGAGGTGGTGCGCCGGCAGGCCGCCCAGGACTACGAGCGCTGGCTGGAACGCAACCCCGACGCCCGGCCCTGGATCCGCACGGCCACCTGGCAGGTGCCGCTGAGCTGGTTCGTCCTGGTGGCCGACGAGGAGCGGACCTACGAGAAGGGCACCGCGGAGGTGGCGCCCGTGCTGCGCTACCGCACCCCGATGGTGCAGGCGCGGCGCCGGGTGGCCCGGGGGCTGCGGGCGCTCAAGGACGCGATGGACGAGGGTCCGCTGATCGACGGGCTGCTGGACGTGGGGCGCTGGCTGGAGGAGTTCCATCCGCGGTCGCTGGTGGAACTGGACTACGGCGGTCTGGTCCACGCGGTGCCGGCCGGCGACCTGGAGGACGACCGGTCGGCACGGGACGTGGCCGACGGGATCGCCGCCCTGCGCGGCGGGGACGGCGAGGCGGCGGGGGCGGCGTACGCGCGGCTCGCGGAGCGCTGGCGGTCGGTGCGGGAGCGGCGTTCGGCCAACTGAGGGCCGACGGCTGACGATGTGACAGACGCGACAACGTTTCCCAGGAGTGACCTGCGTCACGGACGAAATGGTTCGAACAGCGTACGGTCAACGCCACTTCACGGAACTGACGGGACGTAGGTCCCGATCCGGGCTTATGGCGCAAGGGTGATGGACCGCACGTACACGGCCCTTGCGTCGCTTGCCCCTCCTCGTGCCAAAATAGGACAAGGAGTCCGGGGAGGGCTCCGTCCGCCTACTTATGCTCCATCGTGGGGGGAATCTCGGCATTGCACTGTTTTAGGGGGTCTTGTGACTCCTGCACGCCACTGTGACTGATCGTCACAGTGGCGTGACTGTCCGCTATGGCATGGTCCATCGGCTTCCGTCGCCGATGAACACCTGGGGGGCAATTCCATCGGTTTGGCCGACGCGGCTGGACAGATGGTGTAGTTGTAGTGCCGAGGACAAGCCGTTCGTCCTATAACCGACTCGACTCGCGTCCGCCATTTCGGGCAACGCGGGTCAAGGTGCAGAATTTAGAGGAAAGAACCGAGAAGGTTCGGTTCTCCCGAGGAGGCCGCTCATGACCGCTCGCACCCCTGATGCTGAGCCGCTGCTGACCCCGGCTGAGGTCGCCACCATGTTCCGTGTGGACCCGAAGACGGTCACACGGTGGGCGAAGGCCGGCAAGCTCACGTCGATCCGCACGCTCGGCGGACACCGCCGATACCGCGAGGCTGAGGTCCGCGCGCTGCTGGCGGGCATTCCGCAGCAGCGCAGCGAGTCCTGAACAACTGAATAACCGGGCGAATCGTCAGGTCCCCCAACCTGCCGGGCCGTCCGGACCCTGGCCACGAGCGACGCGGGTCTGCCCCAACAGGCCCGTCGCCCACAGGGAGCGTCTTCGATCGCGCTGGACTCCGCCGGGTCCAGCGCGATCTTTTTTGTGCGTCCGGGGCATCCCGAGGGGGCGTATCAGGTGGCTCTGTGAGCGGGCTTGTCGGAGTCTGGGGAGGCTCTGGGAGGGTTCCGGGAGGCATCCTCCAGAGTAGTGCAATTGCACATATTAAATTGACCTGTTGTAGGAGACCGGTAAGAACACCCGGTTCCAAAACTTATGCGGTGACTCCCGTCACATGCCAGTGGCCTTGTCGCCCGCCGCCCGGGTGCGCTAATGGAAGCGCTTGCCGGTCGGCCCCTCCCCATCGCCCCATCCCCGTACGGCCGTTGACGCCCTCAGGGGCCTCACGCGGGCGAGGGGCTCTCGTCCTCGGCGGCGGCCTCCTCGGGCGCTTGTGTGCCCCGTGGGGCGCCGTCCATCGCCAGCCGCTGCAAGCGGTGGCAGATCGCACAGTGGCGGGTCAGATGCCGGTAGGACGACGCGGCCGACAGATGCGCGCGGAGCAGGGCCCGCGTCTCGTGCCCAGCCGATGCCGCCATACGCCACCTCCCGTGGGCCGCGCGGGGAACGGGCCCTGAGTTCTGGGGTACCGAGGGAAAGTGACGGCGTCAAGGGCGCACGAAGAAGGCCCGCGTCCCTTGCGGGATGCGGGCCTTCTTCTCACTGCGGTCCTGACGGGATTTGAACCCGCGGCCTCCACCTTGACAGGGTGGCGAGCACTCCAAACTGCTCCACAGGACCAGGTTTTGCGGCACTTCGTCTTGCGTTGTGCTGCGAGAAGGACTGTACAGGAGGGTGGGCTCCCTGGTCGAACTCACCCTCCGTACGGGCTCCGTCACGGAGCCGCGGCGTCGATCGCCTTCACGATCCGCTTGTCCGAGACCGGGTACGCCGTGCCCAGCGCGTGGGCGAAGTAGCTCACCCGCAGCTCCTCGATCATCCAGCGGATGTCCAGCACCTGCTGCGGCACCGGCATGCCCTGGGGAAGCTGCTCCAGGAGCCAGGCGTACTCGTCCTGCATCTCATGGACCTTCTCCATGCGGGCGGTGTCCCGCTGCGCGCCGGTCGCCATCTGCTGGAGCCGGCGGTCGGCGGCCACCAGATAGCGCATCAGGTCCGGCAGCCGCCGCAGCCCCGCCCAGGTCACGAAACCGGGCTTCACCAGGGCGTCGAGCTGCTTGCGCACGTCCGTGAGGTTCGCGAGCAGCACGGGGCTGCGGACGCCCTTCAGACGCCGCTCGCACGCCTGCCAGGCCGCGAGGACCTGCTGCACCTGCCCGACCGTGCGCACCGTGGTGTCGACGATCTCCGCGCGGACCTTGTCGTACAGCTTCCGGTACGACTCCTCGTCCCAGGCGGGACCGCCGAACTCCGCGATCAGCCGGTCCGCCGCCGCCATCGCGCAGTCGTCGAACAGGGCCTGTATCGACCCGTGCGGATTGGCCGACAGGGCGAGCTTCTGGGCGTTGGTGAGCTTCTCCGACGCGAACTTGGCCGGATTCACCGGGATGTTGCGCAGGATCAGCCGGCGCGTGCCCTTCCACATCGCCTCGGCCTGCTCCGCCTCCGTGTCGAAGAGCCGTACGGAGACCGTGTCGCCGTCGTCGACCAGCGCCGGGTACGCCTTCACGGGCTGGCCGGCCCGGCGGGTCTCGAAGACCCGGGTGAGCGAGCCGATCGTCCAGTCGGTCAGACCGGAGCGCTCCAGGGACTCCCCGCCCGAGCGCTCGGCGGTCGCCGCGGCCGCCTGCGAGATGGCCTGGCGTGCCTTCGGCCGCAGCCGCAGCCTGAGGGCCTCCAGATCCTTGTCCTCGGCCAGCTTGCGGCGCCGTTCGTCGACGATCCGGAAGGTGATCTTCAGATGGTCGGGGACCCTCGACCAGTCGAAGTCCGCCGCCTCGAAGGGCACGCCGACCATGCGCTTCAGCTCCCGCGCCATGGCGGTGGTCAGCGGCTCCTGGAGCGGCACCGCCTGATTCAGGAAGCGCTGGGCGAAGTTCGGCGCCGGCACGTAGTTGCGGCGGATCGGCTTGGGCAGCGAACGGATCAGCTCGGTGACGACCTCCTGGCGCAGGCCCGGGATCTGCCACTCGAAGCCGTCGTCCGTGACCTGGTTGAGCACCTGGAGCGGGATGTGGACCGTGACACCGTCGGCGTCCGCCCCCGGCTCGAACTGGTACGTCACCCGGAACTTCAGCGGCCCCTGCCGCCAGGAGTCGGGATAGTCGGCCTTGGTGACCGCCCCCGCCGACTCCCGGATGAGCATCTCCCGCTCGAAGTCCAGGAAGTCGGGCTGCTCATGCCGCTTGTGCTTCCACCAGGAGTCGAAGTGGGCGCCGGAGACGACGTGTTCGGGCACCCGCTGGTCGTAGAAGTCGAACAGCGTCTCGTCGTCCACCACGATGTCCCGGCGCCGGGCGCGGTGTTCCAGCTCCTCGACCTCGCTGAGCAGCCTGCGGTTGTCGCTGAAGAACTTGTGGTGGGTACGCCAGTCGCCCTCGACCAGGGCGTTGCGAATGAAAAGCTCACGGCTGACCTCGGCGTCGATCCGGCCGTAGTTGACCTTCCGCTGGGCGATGATCGGCACGCCGTACAGCGTGACCTTCTCGTACGCCATCACGGCCGCCTGGTCCTTCTCCCAGTGCGGTTCGCTGTACGTCCGCTTCAGCAGATGTCCGGCCAGCGGCTCGACCCACTCCGGCTCGATCTTCGCGTTGACCCGCGCCCAGAGCCGGGAGGTCTCCACCAGCTCGGCGGACATCACGAAGCGCGGTGCCTTCTTGAACAGCGCCGAGCCGGGGAAGATCGCGAACTTGGCGCTGCGGGCGCCCAGATACTCGTTCTTCGCGCCGTCCTTCACGTCCTTCATGCCGATGTGCGACAGCAGACCGGCGAGGAGCGAGAGATGGACGCGGTCGCCGGGGGCGTCCTCCTCGTTGAGATGGATGCCCATCTGCTTGGCGACCGTGCGGAGCTGGGTGTAGATGTCCTGCCACTCACGGATGCGCAGGAAGTTGAGGTACTCCTGCTTGCACATCCGGCGGAAGGACGACGAACCGCGCTCGCGCTGCTGCTCGCGGACGTACCGCCACAGGTTGAGATAGGCGAGGAAGTCGCTGGTCTCGTCCTTGAAGCGGGCGTGCTGCTGGTCGGCCTGGGCCTGCTTGTCGGCGGGGCGCTCGCGCGGGTCCTGGATGGACAGCGCGGCGGCTATGACCATGACCTCGCGGACACAGCCGTTCTTGTCGGCCTCCAGCACCATCCGGGCCAGCCGCGGGTCGACCGGGAGCTGGGCCAGTTTGCGGCCGGTGTCGGTGAGCCGCTTGCGCGGGTCCTTCTGCTCCGCGTCGAGCGCGTTCAGCTCCTGGAGCAACTGGACGCCGTCACGGATGTTGCGGTGGTCCGGCGGGTCGATGAAGGGGAACTTCTCGATGTCACCGAGGCCGGCCGCGGTCATCTGGAGGATGACGGAGGCCAGGTTGGTCCGCAGGATCTCGGCGTCCGTGAACTCCGGCCGGGCGACGAAGTCGTCCTCGCTGTAGAGCCGGATGCAGACGCCGTCACTCGTACGGCCGCAGCGGCCCTTGCGCTGATTCGCGCTGGCCTGGCTGACCGGCTCGATCGGCAGCCGCTGCACCTTGGTCCGGTGGCTGTAGCGGCTGATCCGGGCGAAGCCGGGGTCGATGACGTACTTGATCCCGGGCACGGTGAGGGAGGTCTCGGCCACGTTCGTCGCCAGAACGATCCTGCGGCCGGTGTGCCGCTGGAACACCCGGTGCTGCTCGGCGTGCGAGAGGCGCGCGTAGAGCGGCAGCACCTCGGTGAAGCGATACTGCTTCTTCTCCAGCGCGTCGGCCGTGTCACGGATCTCCCGCTCCCCGGAGAGGAAGACGAGGATGTCGCCCGGCCCCTCCGCCTGGAGCTCCTCGACGGCGTCGCAGATGGCGGTGATCTGATCGCGGTCCGCGTCCTCGGAATCCTCTTCGAGCAGCGGCCGGTAACGCACCTCCACCGGGTAGGTCCGCCCGCTGACCTCGATGATCGGGGCGTCCCCGAAGTGCCGCGAGAACCGCTCCGGGTCGATGGTCGCGGAGGTGATGACGACCTTGAGGTCGGGCCGCCGCGGCAGGAGCTGGGCCAGATAGCCCAGCAGGAAGTCGATGTTCAGGGACCGCTCGTGCGCCTCGTCGATGATGATCGTGTCGTAGGCGCGCAGCTCGCGGTCGGTCTGGATCTCGGCCAGCAGGATGCCGTCCGTCATCAGCTTCACGAAGGTGGCGTCCGGGTTCACCTGGTCGGTGAACCGCACCTTCCAGCCGACGGCCTCGCCCAGCGGAGTCCGCAGCTCCTCGGCGACCCGCTCGGCGACCGTACGGGCGGCGATCCGGCGGGGCTGGGTGTGGCCGATCATGCCGCGCACACCACGGCCGAGTTCCAGACAGATCTTGGGGATCTGGGTGGTCTTACCGGAACCGGTCTCACCTGCGACGATGACGACCTGGTGATCGCGGATGGCGGCCGCGATGTCGTCCTTCTTCTGGCTGACCGGAAGCTGCTCGGGGTAGGTGACGGCCGGGACGCGGCCGCGCCGCAGCGCCATCCGTTCCTCGACCCGGGTGATCTCCGCCTCGATCTCGGCGAGGACGGCGGCACGGGCCTCCGGCTTGCGGATCTTGCGCGCGCCTTCGAGCCTGCGCCCGAGCCGGTGCGCATCACGCAGGGACAGCTCGGCCAGACGGGGGGCGAGGGCGCCCACGGCGGGGGCGGGGTGCGTAGACATACGCGATCCAGGATCTCATCCCCGGCAAAAACGTGGCTAACGCTTTTGGGGCCGGGAGGCACAGGGGATACACAAAGGCCCCGATCCGGAGATCGGGGCCTGGAGTGTGGCTGGGGCCGGGGTCGAACCGGCGACCTATCGCTTTTCAGGCGATCGCTCGTACCAACTGAGCTACCCAGCCAAGAGGTTTCACGTGAAACCTCAGCGGTCCTGACGGGATTTGAACCCGCGGCCTCCACCTTGACAGGGTGGCGAGCACTCCAAACTGCTCCACAGGACCAAGCTGTTGTGTGCGAACCAGCGACGCAAGTGTCGCACACCGTACTGCGTGCCCCCAACGGGATTCGAACCCGTGCTACCGCCTTGAAAGGGCGGCGTCCTAGGCCGCTAGACGATGAGGGCGAACAGCCATACCGCTCTGCTTCGTCTTCGCGTTCCCGAACAGCATAAGGGGACGTGAGAAGCATGTGACTCCGCTTCCCCCCGAAGGGTTCCGCTTCCCCCTCACTTCGAAAGAAGATCGGGACGGTCAAGCCCTGACCGGCGCCCTTGGGCACGAACAGACTGTACTACGCGGCCTGGATGCGGACCAAACCAGATACCGGAGAGCGGTTCAGGGTCGGTTCTCCTTGGGCAGATGGCGGCTGACCTCGGCCGTCGTCAGGCCCAGACCGCCCAGTTCGATCTCGTCCCACGCCTGGAGGCGGCGGGTGTCGCGGTCGAAGTAGAGGATCGACGCCTGGATCGGATCGGGGTACTCGCCCTCGACGGCGCGCAGTCCGCTGCCGCCGGTGGAGCCCTCCACACGGAGCCGGGTGCCCTTCTCCATGACCTCCATCTCCTCGTGGTGGAGGTGTCCGGCCAGGACGAGCGGGACGGCGCCGTCCGTGCGGCGGGCGGCGGACGGCTCGTGCACGACGGCCACGTCCACGGGGGTGCCGGCCGCCTGCTGGGCGAGCAGGGCCGCCGTCAGCCGGTCGCCCGCCTCCTCCTGGCTCGCGCCGGCGCCCGGCACCGTGGAGCGGTCGGGGGTGAACTGGGGGTCGCCGATGCCCGCGAAGCGCAGTCCGGCGAGGGTCACGGCCCGGCCGTCGTCCAGGACGTGCACGTTGTCGATGCCCTCCAGATAGCGCTGGGTGACGCGCGAGTCGTGGTTGCCGCGGACCCAGACGTAGGGCGCGCCCAGGTCGGCGATGGGGTCGAGGAAGCCGTTCTCGGCGGCCGAGCCGTGGTCCATGGTGTCGCCGGAGTCGACGATCACATTGACCTTGTACTGCTCGACCAGCGAGGCGATGATCTTCCAGCTCGCGGGGTTGAGATGGATGTCCGAGACATGCAGGACCCGCACGGTGGTGGGGTCGGGCTGGAAGGCGGGCAGCGTGGACGTGACGTCGTAGAGCTTGGTCACGTTCGTCACGAGGCGGGCGAGTTCCTGCTGGTAGACGTCGAACTCGGTGACGATGCTGCGGGCGTTGCCGACCAGGGACGGGGCCGAGGAGAGCAGTCCGGAGAAGCGGGGTTCCAGGACCGACTTGGGGTTCCAGGTGGCATAGGCGGTGGCGCCCGAGGCGGCGAGCAGGGCGAGGGCGAGGCCGCCGGCGGCGAGGGCGCGGCGGGGGCGGCGGTAGACGGCGAGCCCGAGGGCGGTGGCGCCGACGACCACGGCGACGGCGGAGCGCAGGGCGAGGTCCATGGTGCCGTGCGCGACGTCGTCGGCTACCTCGTCCTCCAGGCCCGAGAGGCGTTCGGGGTGGTCGACGAGGGCCTGGGAGCGGGCCGGGTCGAGCTGGTCGACGTTGACGTCGAGGCGGACCGGGGCGGTGTGGCTGTCGAGGTGGAGCGCGCCCAGCGGGGAGATGTTGATCTTCGTGCCGCCGGTGAGGGAGGGGCGCAGGGTCATGGTCGTGTTCATCGGCCCGACCGGGGTGCGGACGTTCCCCACGATCAGCAGGCCCAGCCAGGCGCCGACCAGGACCACCGCGGTCAGCCCGAGGGCGCGGACCCAGGGGTGGGGTCCCGCGGCGAGTTCGGGGGTGGCCGGACGGCGCCTGCGGGGGCGGGGGAGGAACCCGAGGCGCTTGGTTTTCCGGGGAGCGGTGGGGCGGGGGCGGCTGGTGGGGCTGGTTCGGGCACGGGCGCGGGCCATTGGTGCCGTATGCCCGGGTGTGGGAGCGGATATGCAGGGGCGCTTGACGAGGGGACGGGCCAGTGGGCGTCGAGGGGACGGGCCGGTGGGCGTTCGGGGCCTCGTACGGCGGGGGTGTACCGGACAATGGGGCTGTGCTGGAGATGACGCGCGAGGAGTTCGAGGAACTGGTCGCCGAGGCGCTGGACCGGATCCCGCCGGAGTTGACGCGGCTGATGGACAACGTCGCGGTGTTCGTCGAGGACGAGCCCCCGGCGGACGATCCCGAGCTGCTCGGGCTGTATGAGGGGACCCCGCTGACGGACCGCGGTGAGTGGTACGCCGGGGTGCTGCCGGACCGGATCACGATCTACCGGGGGCCGACGCTGCGGATGTGCGAGACGCGTGAGGAGGTCGTGGCCGAGACCGAGGTGACGGTGGTGCACGAGATCGCGCACCACTTCGGGATCGACGACGCGCGGCTGCACGCGCTGGGGTACGGCTGAGCCGTTCGGCGGCGGGCCCGGCTGCCCGGGTGGGGGCGCGTGTCCTCTTGCGGGCGCCGGGAGTTGAGAGAGCGAACCCTCTCGATCCCCCGTCCCCGCCCCGGAGGTGCGCGTGCGCCCCAAGTACGTACCCGTTCGCCTGGCCGCCACCGTCCTGGCCGTCGCCGCGGCCGCCGGCTGCATGAGCGTCGGGGACGGCGAGGACGGCCGGGCCAAGCCCTCCCACTCGGCCGGTGAGCGGGGTGGCGAAGCTCACGACGGCGGCCCCGCGGGGGTCGGCGGCGGCTACATGGGCGCGGCGGGCGGTGACGGCAAGCACGGGCACGGCTCGGGCCGGGGCCGGCCGGGCGCGTCGGCGTCCGGGTCCGGGGAGCCGTCGGAGGGGGCGAGCGAGTCCGCCTCGGCGGGGTCGGGGAAGCCGGGGAAGCCGGGGAAGCCGGGAAGTTCGGAGCAGCCCGGGGTGCCGACGCCGACGAAGGCGCAGCCGCCCGAGCCCACCCGCTCCCCCGACCCGGAGCCGCCCGCGGCCTCGCCGGAACCGCCCGCGCCGTCCCCCGAGCCGACGGTCGCCGAACCGTCGTCCTCCGCACACGAGTCCGGTGGCGGGAGCGGCGGCGGGTCGGCCCCGCAACTGGCCGAGCGGGAGCCGGCGCCCGAGGCCGGAGTGCCCGCCTAGCCGGCCCCGGCGGGTGCACCTCGCTGAGCTGGGACGATGGGCTCGGTTTGCCTTGAGGGGGGCAGGGTGCGTATGGTGGTAGATCGTTTGATCCCATTTGCCCGGCGCCACCGCAGAGCGCGCCGTGTGGCGCGTACTCTCCCTTGCCGTGGCTGACCGCATTGAGGCGGTCGTAATGCGAACACGGAGTTGACGGGCGCGTGCCGACGAGACTCCGGAAGGTTTCGCTTACGCATGTCCATTTCCAGTTCTGATCACGCCGTCCTGCCCGAGAACACCGACGTCGAGATCACCGAAGCGGTCTCCGAAGAGATCGCTCAGGCCGTCGAGAGCGCCGAGACCGTCGAGGTCGTCGCCGCCGACGAGGCCGACACCGCCGACACGCTCACCTTCGCCGACCTCGGGCTCCCCGAGGGCGTCGTGCGCAAGCTCGCGCAGAACGGCGTGACCAGCCCCTTCCCGATCCAGGCCGCGACCATCCCGGACGCCCTGGCCGGCAAGGACATCCTCGGCCGCGGCCGCACCGGCTCCGGCAAGACCCTCTCCTTCGGTCTGCCCACCCTGGCCACGCTGGCCGGCGGGCGCACCGAGAAGAAGCGCCCCCGCGCCGTCATCCTCACCCCCACCCGTGAGCTGGCCATGCAGGTGGCGGACGCCCTCCAGCCCTACGGCGACGTCCTCGGCCTGAAGATGAAGGTCGTCTGCGGCGGTACGTCGATGGGCAACCAGATCT
>NZ_JAANNX010000023.1:0-96629 GCF_013363615.1 Streptomyces sp. CAI-85
GGGGGGCGGAGAGCCTGAGGCTCTTAAGTTTGGCCTGGCGGCCAACTACGGGCCTGACGGCCCGTTAGGCGCTGTCGTCGTGCCTGACGGCACGACTGCTCTGGCGGGCCAACTCGACTGCTTTCTCTGGGTGTTGGCGGGCCTGGCGGCCCGCTCAGTGAGGGAATGTCGTCCTGCCTGGCGGCAGGACCGGGAAAAGGGAAAAGGTGATGGCCCCTCCCCTGACGGGGAGGGAAGGGAAGAGTTGTCGGCACCCGAGCGCCTGGCGGCGCCGGTGATGTCATAACTCGGTGGTTGCACAGATATTGAGTTTGCCTGCACTTCCCTGACGCGGAGCTGGAATGGGTGGTGTCCGGCTGTCGCCGGACTGAGTGGATGTCAGTTTCCTTAGATGCTTTGTGTGTTGTGGTTCCGGGTACGGCTGTTTCTCGATGGAGGGGAATAGCGCCTGGCGGCGCCATGTGGGTGTGGCATCGATGGGTGGCCCTTGTCGAGTCACCTGGGAGCTTCGTCCCTCCTCACTGCCAGTAGCTAAAGGCTTGCTCGGCCCGAGGAAGGTGGTTCCTGGCCTCCGAGTGGCGAGGAACCACCTTCCTGAGCGGGGGCATTACTTCAGAGGCGGCGACGCGGCAGGCGGCCGAGCAGCACGGCCAGGGTTCGGCGGTCAGGGCAAGTCCGGCGACGGTGAGCGAGTGGGTGGCCAACAACGTCGTGATGAAGGGGCTGTTGAGCAGGGCGAGCAAGTGGTGGAACAAGGTTGGGGCCTCCTTGGGGTGGGATCCGCCTGTGCAGCGGAGTCCTTGGTGGCCCTATTGGCGCTCGTCCGGCGGGTTTCCGGCGATGTCCTGGATGGCGGTCGGAAGGCGTCTACGCTGGCCAGGGCCCCTGCGGCAGGTTTTCCGGTGCGTGGGTGGGCGGATGGTGCGGGGAGGGGTGCGGTGGAACAGGGCGCGGCTGTGCGGGTTTTCGCAGCCATGCTGAAGGCTCTGTACGACAGGGCGGGTGCGCCCACCCTGTCGGCGCTGGTGCGTCAGGGCAGGCTGCAGCAGCCGCCCGTTGTGCTGAGTGGGAGGCGGCGGTTGAGGAGCGGCGACAGCGGCGTGGTGGCCGTCCCGGCCGTCGGGGGGGCGGACGCTCCCGAGGAGCAGGTGCCTGTCCGTGGCCGGTTCGTGGCCGAGCTGCGGGATGAGGAGGCGTTCGGTGAGTGGGAGGTGCATCGGCCCGTCGATGTGACGGCGGCGGTGCCGGGGGTGCTGCCACTGTATGTGCGGCGTGCCCACGATGAGGTTCTGCGCTCGGTGGTGGGACAGGCCGGTGGGGGCGCGAGGTGGCCGGGCTGCCGGCCGGGTGGAGGCTGTGGCATCCGCTCGATCCGTCGCCCGCCCAGGCACTGGCGAACGCGCTGGCGGAGGGGATCGCTGGGCATACCGCGATCTGGCTGAATGAGCTGCAGTGGTACGTGGGCGAGCAGGCTGGGGCGTGCGCGGGGCAGGTAGCGGTTGGTCTGAGGGCGTTGCTGCAGGACAGCACGAGGGGGCCGGTGCTGGTCCTTGGGACGGTGTGGCCGGAGTTTTGGAATGTGCTGACCGCGCCGGCTGGCCCGGGCCGGAGTTCTGGGGATGCGCAGACCTGGGCGTTGCTCGAGGGCACGGGGGTGTATGTGCCGACTGCGTTCGAGGCGCAGGAGCTGCAGGATGCGCGGACGGTGGGTGGCCACGATGTGCGGCTGGCCGATGCTCTGGCCCACACCGTAGACGGGCGGAT
Source organism: Streptomyces sp. CAI-85 (assembly GCF_013363615.1). Taxonomy (NCBI): domain Bacteria; kingdom Bacillati; phylum Actinomycetota; class Actinomycetes; order Kitasatosporales; family Streptomycetaceae; genus Streptomyces; species Streptomyces sp. CAI-85. The sequence goes on from NZ_JAANNX010000023.1 coordinate 1,765, forward strand.
CGCCCAGTACCTGGCGGGGGCTCCGGCACTGCTTGAGCGTTACCGGATGGCGCCGCCCGCGGCCCGTGCGGTGATCCGGGCGGCCATGGACGCGAACAGGCTGGGCGGGGCGGCGCTGGTGGGTCGGGATTTTCTGCAGGCGGCCGCCGAGGGCTATCTCGGTGACGACGACTACGACGCGCTCGGTGAGCAGTGGCTTGAGGAGGCTCTCGCCTACACCCAGCAGCCGAGCAAGGGCGTACGCGGGCTGTTGAGCCGGGTACGGGCCCGTCAAGGCAGCGATGGCGGGGACAGGTGGCGGCTGTCCGATTACATGGACCACATCGGTCGCGTTGAGCGGCGGTATGCCGCTCCCCCGGCCTCATTCTGGCGTGCGGCGCGCGAGTATCTGCCCGAGCCGCACCTCGTACGGGCTGTGGGACAGGCAGCCGAGGCACGCTGGCGTGACGCCGAGGCCGCCAACCTGTATCAGCGGGCGCTGGACCTGGGGGATGTGAAGGTGGGACAGGAACTGGTGTCGCTGTGGCAGGAGCGTCAGCGGGCCGAGGAAGCCCGTCGTGTGCAGGAGCAGACCGCGCTCGCCGGGGACGGCGAGGTCTTGGAGGAACTGTTGGAACAGATGCTGGAGCAGGAGCAGTACCAGCAGGCCGAACAGCTGGTGCGGGAGGCCGCCGGGCGTGGCCATCCCACGGCCCGGCTCCACCTGGCCCGCGCGCTGGTACTGGACGGAAAGGCCGAGGAGGCGGAGCGCTGGTATGCCGAGGTCGCCCAGTGCAGCGATCCGGACATCCTGTGCGCCTACGCCGACGACCTGCGTGAGCGCGGGGACCTGGATGGTGCCCGGGCAGCATTGCGGGCGGCGGGTGACCGCCGCGCGATGGGCGAACTGGCCGCCCTGGCGGAGGGAACGGTCGAGGTGGAGCAGGCGGCCCGGGAGGCCTTCGCCGCGGGCGAAGCCACCCCGCTGAAGACCCTCGCCGAACAGGCCGAGGCCGAAGGACGTGCCGCTGACGCGGCGCGGCTGTACGGGGATGCAATCGAGGTCTTCGAACGCCGGCGCCGCCAGCGGGAGGAGGGCATGGATTTCATCAACTTCGAAGCAGGCCCTCGCTCCCTCCTCGATTACGTCAACCCGGCGGTGCTGCCCAGCCGCCCGGGGAGACCTGGGCGCTGCGCCAGCTGGTGGCTCTGCTGGACGCCACGCAGGGCGCGGCGGCGGGCGACGACGCGCTCGGGGAGGTTGCCCGGGCCGGGAATGCCTGGGCGCTGGAGCGGCTGCTGCGGTGGCTGCGTGAGCGCAATCAGGAGCAGGAGGCACAGGCCCTGCTGGACCGGGAGGTGGGGCAGGGCACGCCATGGGCGCTGTGGGTGCAGGCCTACCGCGCGGTGCACGACGAGCAAGTGACGGACGACGTCCGCCGCACGCTGCTGGAGCGTGCGGCGCAGGCACGTGTGGGCCAGGCGGTGAAGATGCTGATGGAGCGGGCCGAACAGGCTGGTCGGGCCGGTGAAGCCGACCAGTGGGCGCTGCATGCCGCCGCCCGCGGCTACACCACGCCGCTGTGGGAGCTGGTGCGCAGCCGCGAGGAGGGCGGGCAGTGGGAGGAGGCCGAGCAGCTCGCCTGGAGGGCACCGGCCGGCCAGCGGTCCTGGGCCTTGCGTCGTCTGGCGCGGGAACGGACCGGGGAGCACGCCACGGCTTTGCTGCGACACGCCTGTGACGAGGCCCTGGCATGGGCGCCGGGGATGCTCGCTGAACGCCTCGAGGCAGCGGGCGAGTTCGCGCAGGCCGAGCAGTTCGCACGCACGGCCGCCGACGCGGGGACCGGCAGGCGCTGGAAGGGCTTGCCGTGCGGCGCAAGGACGACGACCCCGACCGGCAGTGGCTGGCGCTGCTGGCGAACGGGCTGACAGCCGAGGGGACCCCCGCCGCCCCGTGGTGACCGTTCTCGCGACATCGGAAACGGCGAGCCCATGGCGGCGAAGACGTCAGTGCCCGCCTCACAGAGCCCGGCAGCCAGGGCTTAGCCGAAAGCCGGCCAGGACCGCGGCGGAACTGGGACGGCAGCCAGCACGCAAAGAGTGCGCCGCCCGCCGCCGGAAGGTGAACCCCGCAGCCTGCGCGTCGGGATAGCCGTCGCGCGTGGCGTCTTCGCCGCCCACGAATGGACCGGCGAACCTGAAAACCGCGAACCGCGCAAACACACTCAGGTCCGCTGGGTCGAGACCGACTCCATCCCGGAGGAATTCGTAGACACCACCTCTAGCGCTCTTCGGCGATACCTTGCGGGCGGACCGCAGGTGTCCTTGGCCGGTTGGCAGTAAGGGATCGTCTTTCCCGGTTCCTCGGCGGTGGTGGGGGAGGCGATCTCATGTGGGTGCGGATCCTCTGACGTGGTGGTCGGGATCACGCGATGAGGCTGTACTTCTGCTGGTCGGGGCCGAGGCAGAGGTGTTGATGCTCGCGGGCACGCTGGTGGTCCGCTGCAGCCAGGCACTGGACTGGTGGCTCGCAGGGGGGCGCTGGGCCGACGCGGTCGGGGCCTGTACCACTCGGACGGGCGGTTGCTGCGCCTGCGCGACTCCCATTATAGACTTCAGGAAGTCTATAATGGTGTCATGCCTCGACGGATCGAACCGTTCGCTGCGGGTTCGCTCGTACTGTTGAGAAGGAAGGCTGGCCTGACGCAAGCTCAGCTGGGCGCGGCAATCGGGGTGTCGGCCCGGCAGATCGCTTCGTACGAACAGGGTGCTCACGCCCCTTCACCGCGTCGGCTGCGCCTGATGGCCCGGGCGCTGAGGACGTCTGCGCACGAGCTGGCGGGGGTTCCTGCAGGTGAGGAGTCGCTGGCCGACCTGCGGCGGTTTGCGGGACTGGACCGGGTGGATGTGGTTGCCCTGCTGGACGCGGCGCTGTCCGACGAACTGGGCAGGGTGACGGAGTGGAAGCTGCAGGCGATGGAGAACGGCCGTGCGGTGACGGCCTGGTTGTCGCGGGAGGCGCTGCAGGAGATCATCCCGGCTCTGGCGAAGATCTACCGTGTGCCGGTGCGGACGGTACGCCGCAGTTGGTTCAGGTCGTTTCCGGAGCAGGGGTATCTGCTGCGGGCACCGCGGACGGCGGGCCGTGAGCAGGGACAGCGGCGTGCTGGCTCCCGCACGTGGGAAGAACTCACGCGACGTCAGCGCGCCTATCTGGTCGCGTGCTTCCGGGAGGATCAGCAGGCTGAGAAGCGAGCCGGGGGGAGCCGGGCAGCAGGGCATGCCCCGGGACGGGCGGTGCAGTGGCGTCGGATCCCCTTCACGGTGAGGGCCGATCCGGCGTTCACCGGCTACACCCGCGTCCAGGAGCGGCTGCGGGCGGAGGGCTGGCACGATGCCGGCGCCGGCGCGACGCTGCACGCGCTGGCGCGGCGAGATCTGCTGCGGGTGAGCGAGGACGAGGTGGAGGTGTTTCCGCTCGGGTTCGTGCCACGCGTCGTGGTCGAGATGACCCGTGCGGGGCGGGCCTGCGTGCGGGCAGGCCTGAAGGAACGCCCCGTCGGCCACGCCCCGGGGGATCTGCTGTCGCAGTGGCTGTGGACTGTTCTGGTCACAGTGGCCGAGGCAGGCGAGGCGGGGCTGGCGGAGGACGCCCTGTGGGGGCGGGCCAAGTTCTATCTCGGTACCGGCTACCGTCCCGGCGGCGCACTGAGCCGCGGATTCATCGACTGCCTGCCCGACGAAGGCGACGGGCACCAGGAGCGGGTGTATCGGTGGGTGGTGACCGCAGCCGGCTGGGATCACATCCGTCACCATGCGGCGGATTACCGGGAGTTGTATCCGGGGATTGCCGCCGATACGGCCGTGGAGCGTGTTTCGGAAAACTGAATTCGCACTGTTGTGCGAATTTGTGTGCGGGGGCGGCCGATTGTCAGTGCCGCCCTTTATGGTGCGTGCCGTGGATTTAGCGAACTCTCCGGCGGAGGCCGGACTTTCCGATGCGGCCGTGCGTCACATGGTGATGGCGGCGGCCGCGATGGCCGCCAAGGCGCTCACCGACACCGAACAGCCTGCCGAGGGACGGCTGGGCACGCTGCTGGACGCCTACGGGCGCGTCCAGGCGGCCCGGGGCCCGGCAGCACCCTTGTCCTTCAGCCGGTTCCGCAGACTGCTGCAGGGAGACCTGGCCCGGCTGCTGCCTGCTTCTGTGCCGGCGGAGGAGATGGACGGAGTCCGCCTGATCGACCCGGACGGCGACTTCGACGAGGACTTCTTCGACCTGGAGATCGAGCAGCGGGTGGTCCTGCGCGCGCTGGCGAAGACCACGCACGGCGGGCGGCCGGCCAGCACCCGGAACCTGGAGGCCGAGATGGACCAGGACCGGGTCTTCACCGCGCTGCGCAAGCGCATGGACCAGGACGCCTACGTGCACGGGCGCTCTAGCCTGATCCGCATGCCGGCGGGCTCCGATGCGCAGCTGCGGCGGCTGAATCTGCCCAGCAGCGTCGCGGAGTTCTATCGGCCCGTCTCTTTCGATGCGATGTGGGACCGGTGGTGGTTCGCCTGCCCGGTCTGCCACTGGCCGATGAAGGTCACTGTGCACGGCACCCGGGCCGGGACCAGGACGGGCAGTGTGCGCTGCTTCCATCGCCCGCATGCGGCCTGGGGAGCCACGTACTCCTTCAGGCTCCCGGATGCGGGGCGGGCTCCCCTGCTGCATCCGCTGTCCCGGCCGGCGGCGCCGTCGGGTGCGCAGGCGGTGCTGTTCCCGGATCTGACCGGGCCGGTGCCCGAGCCGGTGCCCGAGCCGGTGCCCGTGGAGGGGCACAAGGCGCTGGCCCGTGGGGTGTGGCGCTGGACGACCGTGCCCGGCCTCGTCGAGGTCGCCCTCTTCGACGCACTCAGCGAACGGGGCCTGTCGGTGGCGTTGTGGCCGGAGCTGGATGCCTACGACCTGCAGGTCGCCGCCGGGCAGGGTGCAGGGCGCACGGAATTCCGCATCGACGTCAAGGACTACACCTCCGCCCTGTTGCTCGCGAAGAAGATCCAGGCGGACGGCGGGGACCGGGGCGGCGCCGAGTGGCTGGTGGTGCCCGACTACCGCGAATCCAGCCTGGACCTGGTGGGGACCGTGGCAGGCGAGTTCGGGCTGAAGACCACGACGGCGAGCGGCATCGGTGAACTGATCTGCAAGAAGGCGGGGGCGGCATGGCAGTGACCAAGACCAGGCGCCTGTCCAAGACGGCCGGGGCGATCGGGGCCGCGCTGGCCCTGGCAGCCCACTACTTCCCGCGCCAAGAGGAGGCAGGCGGCACGGCCATCGCTTCGTTCCGGGACGCGGCGTTCCTGCTCAGCGGCCAGCTCGACAAGTGGGCGCGGTGGCGGGACCTGCCGCACGACGAGAAGCAGCGCATCGGCGCGGTGGTGGCGCTCGCTCCGCAGGAACTGGCCTCTGCCACCGTGTTCGCCGCCCGCGCGCGGGAGTTGCTGGACTTCGCGCACGGCGAGCCGGCCGCGTTGCCCTTCAGGCCCGCAGATCCCGCCGCGGGGCGGGCCGAGGCGGCTGTTCCGCTGGTGGGCGGAGGTTTACTGGAGTACGTTGACCGGATTCTTCAGCGGCTGCGCCGCGATCACCCCCGCAGCCGCCCGGACGAGCCGGCCGGGCCGGGCATCTGGCTGCCGCGCACGCAGTACGCGGCCGGCTCCGGGCTCATCCAGGGGCGCACCGTCATCCCCGTCTTCGCCAACGGCGGTGAAGAGGAGGCGGCCCGGGCGGAGCTGCCCGAGGTGCGCACGGTGCCTTACCAGGAGGAGATTGCCCTGCCGACCGGGGAGCTGCTCGAGCTGGCCCGTCTGATCGACGGGCGCTACCCGGCCGCGGACCGGTACGTGCACGCGGTCCTGGAGAACCTGTTTGCGCAGTTGCAGACCACGGATGCGGTGCCTGCGCAGGAGCTGATCCGGCTGGGTGCGGGGCCGATGGGCATCCTCAACGCGCCCACCGGGACCGGCAAGAGTGTCCTGGTGCGCGTGGCCGCCTCATGGCATGCGGTCAACGGGCTGACCGTCACCCTCGTGCTGCCGACGGTCGAGGCCACGCTGTCCGCGGCCTGGGACATCAGCCAGGATCTTGAGCAGCTGGGCCGCACGGAGACCTGCACGCCGCTGATGTCGCCCTCGCGGTTGCACGAGCGGGCGATGAAGGCCGCCGCCCGCATCGAGGGCAGTCTGCTGGAGCAGCCGGACAAGACCCTGTGGAAGCTGGACCAGCTGTCCTACGGCTGCGCGCTCAGCCATCACACCCAGTCCAGCCATCCGTACCCGCCCGGCCAGGAGCCGTGCCGCGGGCTGTTGCCGCTGCCGCCGGCGACCGACCGGGCCGCGTGCCCGTGGACGGCCACCTGCGGCAAGTACGCCCAGCACCGGCAGGCGTGCACCGCCTCGGTGGTGGTGACCAATCACCACAACTTCATGACCGGTCGCTTTCCGCTGGGCATCCGGCTGGACGGGCGAGCGGTCGCGGATGTGTCGGTGGCGGAGTTCGTGCTGCGCCGTTCGCACACCGTCATGATCGATGAGGTCGACCAGTTCCAGTCGACCGCCCTGGACCTGTGCTCCAGCGAGCTCGTCCTGGATTCGCGGCGCCAGCCGACCGTGCCCTTGCGGGAGTTGGACGAGGACAAGGCGAAACTGCCGCCCGACGCGGTCAAGGCCTTGTGCCCGACCATCAGCCACGCCCGCTATCTGTCGGAATTCCTGCTGGCCAGCGTCTGCGAAGACCTGCTGCACCTGCGCCACTACGAAGGCCACGGACCCTCCCGTGAGCGGCCAGGCGTCAACAGCACCGGCTGGCACCTGGCCGACAGCCGGGACCGGCGTCTGATCACGTTGCTCTTTGCGGCCTGAACATCGTCATCGGCACCAAGTCGGCCATCACGCCGGTCTATCTGTGCACCCGGCCGCTAGCCTTGCTGACCGATCCGGCGGAGATGTACGCCAGTGTCAACGCCGCCGGGATCGGCTCCCTGCCCTCCGTGCCCACCGCCGAGCCGGTAGGGGATCTCAGAGAGGCCAGGGCCGCCGCATGGGCCCGCCTGGGCATGATCATGCGGTCCGCGCCCGGGTTCATCAGCACCGCCCACGTCCTGCAGGAAGAGATCGTCGCCGGCATGGTCGTCGACATGATCCAGCTCGCCGGGCGCGCCCGCCGAGGCGGCACCGACATGACGCTCCACCTCGTCGACTACGCCTTCCACGAGGACTCCTGGCAGTCCGACCTCGCCGGCATCCTGCGCCGCATGCACCAGCGCTGGCCGGCTGATGTCCGCCGGCAGATGAACGCCGTCTACCGCGAAGCCCTCGCCGCGTTCCTCGCCTACGCCGGCATCGAACCGGACGACACCTGACCCCGCCCCGCCCAGCCGCATTCACCCCAGATATGGAAGGTCTTCTCCGCTCATGCCCGCACCCACTACCCGCGCCTGCCTGGACGTGCTCGCCTACCGCTGCACCCCCACGCTGCTGGACGGGGCCACCGTCCACCTGCGCCAGTTCCCCACCAGCGTCACCTCCCTGTGGACCCTGCTGGACCGCCAGTACAAGGACATCGTCAAACGGGAGGAGGCCCAGGCCCCGCACTCCGTGCTCACCGGCGCCCTGCGCTGCTTAACCGGCGGATACGTCTTCTTCGACCCCAAACAGGGGCTGCTGGCCACCCGCCGCCCGCTCGACGACGACACCCTGCGCGACGCGTTCACCCTCCTGCACAGTCTCATCCTGGGCCACCACCCCGACGACATCGACCTCAACCGGCCCACCCCGCTGGCCGAACGCGTCGCCGAAACCATGCCGCAGGAGCGGCTCCTGGCCGACTACCTCATCACCCCGGACGGCCCCCAGACGCCAAACTCCTCCGCCCCCGGCCGACAGCCGGACGCGGCCAACTGGGTCTACAGCACCGTCGCCTGGGACCTGGCCCACCGCCTCGCCCAGCACACCTGGAAGGTGGACGGCCAGGACATCGCCCTGAGGCCGGACAGCAGCGGCGGCCTGATCGCCTGGGAGCAGCCCTGGACCAACAAAGCCGGCACCGCGCACGCGCTGGCCCGGGTGCGGCTGGCCCTGAAGACCCTGCCCAATGTCGCCGACCCGATCCTCGTGATCTCCTCCCAGGCCACCCGCATCAGCCGCACGATGGCCTACGCGCGCACCGTGCTGGCCGAACAGGCCGAGACCACCCTGCCGATCGTCGAGGTCGAAATGGCCGGACGCGGCCGCGTCCGCCGCATCCACCGCATGTCCCTGCAGACCCTGGCCCGCCTCGGCATGGACCACTCCGTCCTGTACAACATCCAACAGCGTGTCGAGGCCGAGCAGAACGCCGATGCCCGGGGCGACAACGGATCCCAGGACGAAGCCGAGGCCGGGACAGTGGGGCTCGGCCCCATCCGCCCCGTACAGGGCAAGACCTTCTCCTTCCCCGTTGGCCGCGGCGTCGGCATGCACCATCTGCGCGAACTCGACCAGCACATCGGGCAGGTCCTCTCCCCCACCCCCCTGACCATCGTCCAGGACTCCCGCGCCCGCGGCTTCAAGCAACTGCCCCAAGCCGAACTGTCCGTCCAGCCGGGCGACATCATCCGCTCCCTGGACGCCATGGACTACCCGCACCTGCGCCTGGTGTGCCTGTGGTACCGGGATGAGATGCGCCAGCGCATGATCCACGGCCTCGCCAACGTCTTCGGCCTCGACCCGCAGACCATCGATCCCGCCGAGGGCATTCCCGTGCCCCTGGACGCAGGCCGCGTCAGCGCCGTCTTCCACTGCGTCCCCGACTTCCTCGTCCACGGCCCCGCGGCCGGACAGGAGACTGCCGTCGCGCACATCCCGTCACTCAAGAAGGAGCCAGCCACCCTCGTCGGTGTCTGGGCGGAGACCGAATTTGACGCCGCAGCCGAGGAAGAGGACGCCGTCCCGCCGGCCGACCGTGCGGGCACGGCGACCGGTCCCGGCCCGGACGAGGACGCCAAGCACCAGGCACGGCGCACCCTGGCGCGGCTCGGGTTCGTCTCCCAGTTCACCGCCGACCGCAAGGAAACCAAGCGCAAGAAGCCGAACGGGAAACAGACCGACCACCAGGTGGTCCTGTCGCTGCTGGATCTGTGCCGCAGCCTAGGCATCATCGACCGCCGCATCGACCAGGTCATGGTCGATGCCATCGGCCCCCACGCGGCCGACCAGGTCGCGCACTGCGGCATCCACGTGCGTCGCCAGAGCCGCCAGGGCAAGGACCGCACCGCCAAGATCTGCGTGACTGCCAGCGTCCTGAAGCCCCCCACCACTCCCGGCGGGGCCTGGACTCTGCACGGCTGGAGCTACACCCACCGCCGCTGGGAGCTCTACCACCAGGCGCAGGCCGCTTTCCATGCGGACGCCTACCCCACCGGCAAGATGACCGACTTCGACGACGACAACCGCGGTCTCAAGACAGTGGCCCAGCACATCGACCAGGCTCTGGCCGATCTCTGCGACTACCTCGGCGGCACCCCCTACACCGTCACCGTCGACGGCGTGGCCACCCGCCGCCTGTGGCTGGGCCTCCACAACCGCCGCCAAGGCCAGCCGCCCACACGCAACAGCACCTGGCTGCCCGCCAGCACCCTCCAGGCCCGAGAACGCCCGCTGGCCGTGGTGCGCATCAACAAGGACATGGACGAGCTGCCGCGCCCCATCCGGGTCAGCCACCGTAGCGTTGACGGCACCGTGGCCCGCACCAACAAGGTCACCAACCTGCTCTACCAGGTCGAGCCCGACTTCGGCTCCCCCACCTGGCTGCTGGCCACCGTCCCGCCCCAGTTCGACGGCGCCGGAGCCGGCCGCCTTGGCGAAGCCATCACCCGCTGGAGCGCCAGCCACGGCTCCAGCGACCCCGACAACCGGCGCAAGAACGAAGTCCGCCCCAACTGGTACAGCATGACCGCCACCGAGATCTACCCCATCATCACCGCCAGCCCTGCGGGTACCGGCGAGAACCTGGACACGGCCCCGATCGAGCCCCAGCCCCTCGCGCTGACCGCGGCCCGTCTGTGCCACCAGCCCCTGGCCTGGGCCAACCGCACCCGCTACCCCGTCCCCTTGCACGCCGCCCAGCAGATGGACCTCGACCACCCCCAATACCGGCGCAGCGCGCTGGCCGACGATCAGAACACCGACGCCACCGGAAACACCGTCACCCCAACCGGGGATCAATTCTGAGGCCTTCGTGCAGGCACGGTGCCCGGGCCAGCAGCTCGCACCCCGCTGGCCCGGGCACCGCCATGCCCGAGGCCCCGGGCCGGTTGGGTTCGACGCCGCTGAACTCGCCCTGCACAGGCGGAGGCCTACCTCACGCTCCGCCGGGCCAACGAGGCCCGGGCCCGCGCCGAGTCCTCGCTCGCCGAGTGCGCCAGTGCCTCCCCGGGCTGGGCCGCGGCCTCCCTCCTCCTCGCCCAGGCCGAGTCCTTCGACACTCCCCCCGGACGCCCAGAGGGCTCACGACGTCCTGGACCGCGTCCCCGCTACCCGGCTGCGGGTCCACCACCCGTACCCGGCTCTCCTGTCTGACCGGCATGCTCGCCGGCCACGCCACCACAGAGGAGAACTCACTCGCCGAGCGGCTGCCGACGCTTCCTCCATCGATCGACGCCCACGGACAGGCCCTCACCGGCTGACGCGGACCACGTCAACGGTTCGCGTGTGCGGGCGAGGATGAAGCCGGACCTGCGGCGGCGGCAGGGGTGCTGTTGCCGTCCCTGCCGACCGCCGCGGCGACCGGCAGGGACAGAAGCGGGTCAGGAGAGCCGTGAGGGTTTGCGGGGCGGTGGGAGCGCGGGGAGCAGCTCCCACAGCGGCCTCGATCCCGCGGCCCAGGATGCGAGCAGCTGACGGTCGACGAGGTGCAGCCGCTGCTGCCGGGCAAAATCGCGGCCAGGCTGGGTGATCCTGCCGTTGGTCACCATCACCACGACATCAGCCTTGTGAACCGGGCGTCCCGTTCCGTTGAGGACCTGCAGCTCCGGAGTGCCCACGGCAGCGCCCTGCTCGCCGTGCCGGCGGTGCTTGCACTGGATGACCCAGCGCCGGCCGTGCGGGTCGGTCGCCTTCACGTCCGCCCCGAGATCCCCTTGTCCGCCGACCTGGACGGCGTCGGTGCAGCCATCTCGGTACATCAGGTCCCGGACTGTGTATTCGAACTGCCGGTGGGACAGCGCGTCCAGTTGGGGCAGCCCGTAGCGCAGAGCGCGTGCCTGGGCGTGTTCCCACTGCGCGCGCTGGACCCGCTGCTGCCACCAACCGATGCCGCCCAGAACAGCGATAACGGCCGCGGCCAGCAAAATCCACCAGTGCGCGAGAAGCCAATGGACCACCGTCGCCATCAGCCAGAGGGCCGCTGCGGCGGCGAGCAGCAGGCCGACGAGGTGCTCCTGTTGTTGACGGGGGCGCCGGGGGCGCCGGGCAGGGCGCCGCCGGGCGGGTGGCCGCCGGCTCATCGTCCGCTGCCCAGGGCGGAGATGTCGATCGGGTACGAGACGTCTGGTGTGGGCATAGCCCGCTCGGTTGCGGGAGTGTCGAACCGGATCGGGTAGGACACGCTCGGGTGCGGCACGGCCACCCTCGGCGCACCGCTGGTGGAGCGGTCGAAGCGGACCGGGTAGGTCACCGACGGATTGCGTTGGGTGCTGCTTGTTCCGTTGGCGGTCTGCGCGTTACCGATGCCCAGCACAGCCAGGCCGAAGACGGCGACGATGGTCATCTCCCGGCGCGCGCCCGGCGCCCATCGGGAGTGTCCGCGTACTGGCGTTCCGTCGGAGCGCACGTACGGGCGGACAAAGGGCATGTGATCCTCCAGCTGATGGTTGGCTTCCCCGCATCGCAGTTATGTTGGGGCCGGGCACTGACAGTCGATCAGCCGATGGACCTCAATTCCCGTTTACATGGGGGGAGTTCAGGCCAGATGTGTGCTGGTTCGTGGCCGCTGGGCTGCGTGGGCGGCTGCGGCGCGGGCAGGCGCGGCGGCCGGTGCCGTCGCAGCCGTGAGCGGTGCGGGTGGCGGCTTCACCAGGGCGATCCGTGACGGCCGACCCAGAGGTGTCCACCCGAGTGCCGAGGGCGTGATCACACGCCAGTGTGGGCAAAGGGTGGCGGAATCGGCCATTTCCGATTTTGCCGCCCGCGACGATGAAGCGGGCATGGGCAGCGAGCTGTGTGCGGAGGGCGAGCCGGGGCGGCAAGTCCGCTGCGTAGTCGTTTTTGTATCTCGGAGTCTGGTGCGGTTGCTGCGCTCCCTTACGGGTGAGACCGTCCGTGTTCGGTAGTCGTCGCGTGCGTGGGACGGTGCTGGCTCCGTCCGTGTTGGGGGGCAGGGTGTGGCGGTCGCTTCGCCTCTGGGTGATCTTGCTCGGTGTCTCGGGGGGTGGGGCGGGTGCAGCGCTGGCCGTCTCGGCCTGGCTGCCGGCTGGCGGGACGGCGGCCGTGGCCGCTGTCGCCGCGGGGGTGAGTGGTGTCTTCGTCGATGAGGCGAGGACCGCTCTGCGCGCGCACCGGCAGCAACGCCAGGCCGCAGCAACCCGTGGCAGAGAACTGGCCGTTCGGACGCAGCGGGTGCGGGACGTGCTGGATCCGATCAGTCTTGGGGTCCATCCTGCGGCGTTGCGCCGTGACACGGACCGGGGGGCCGACCGGGTGCCCGCCTTCGTCGAGCGCGACCGCTTCGACGACGTCGTACGGCGGATCAGGCAGGGCGGCTTCGTGCTGATCGTGGGTGATTCGACGGCCGGCAAGTCCCGCCTGGCCTACGAGGCCATGCGGGTGGCTGTTCCCGACTTTGTCCTGCTGCAGGCGCGACCGTCGGAAGATCTGCAGACGTTGTCGTCCGCTGTGGGCGCGGCCCGGCGCTGTGTGGTGTGGTTCGACGAATTCGATCAGTTCCTGCGGGCGGGAGGCATCACGCTGGAGATGGTCAAAGCGATGCCGGCCGGTCCGGAACGGCAGATAGTGCTCCTGGCGTCGATGCGCAGCAAGGAGTACGGCCGATACAGCGCGCGGCAGCGTGACGTCACCGACGCGGCGACCTGGCGGGCCGGCCGGGAGGTGCTGCTGCACGCCGGTGAGCCGGTGGAGCTTGATCGCCTGTGGTCACCGCAGGAGGTCGGACGGGCCGAGGAAGCCGACCGGGATCCACGGTTGCGGGCGGCGGCTCAGGCATCCGACCGCTTCGGTATCGCGGAGGTGCTGGCGGTGGGTCCGGAATTGCTCAGCGACTGGACGCATGCCTGGCAGGCGGGTGAGCATCCGCGGGGTGCCGCTCTGGTCGCCGCAGCCGTCGATTGCCGGCGCATGGGCTTGCACCAGCCTGTGGGTACTTCGCTGCTGGTGCCGATGCACGAGATCTATCTGTCCGCTCGTGGCGGCGACGTCCTGCGTCCAGAGCCGCTCGAGGAAGCGCTGGCATGGGCCACCGCACCGGTGCAGGGAGCCAGCAGTCTGCTGCTGCCCGACCGCCAGGGTTATCTGGCCTTCGACTACTTGATCGATCTTCCCGGGGCGGCCATACCGGAGAGCAGTTGGCAGGTGCTCCTTGCTGCTGTCGCGCCGCAGGACGCCTTCGACGTCGGTTGGGCCGCTGTGGATCTGATGCGGCCGTCCGTCGCGCTGGAGGCTTTCGAGATCGCCCGCCGCCACGGGGTGCCCGATGCCGATTATGCGCACGCCATCGCCCTGGGCAACGCAGGCCAGCCGCTGCCGGCCGTCAGCCTGCTGCGTCCGCTGCATCAGCAGCGTGCCGCGCAGCTCGGCCCGGATCACCCCGACACGCTCGCCGCGTGTCACGACATAGCCCGCTACCTCGCCGAGGCGGGCCGGCTCTCGGAGGCCGTCGCTCTCCTCGACCGTCTCGCCGCCGACCGGCGGCGTGTCCTGGGGCCCCGTCATACGGCGACTTTGGTGACCTTAAGCAGTAAGGCCAGGTTTCTGCGTGAGCAGGGAGACGCTTTGCAGGCACTGCAGCTGTTTCGGGAGCTGCTCCCTGACATGACGGCGGTGCTGGGCTCGGACCATGTGGACGTTCTGCTGGCACGACAGGAGCTTGGGCGGACCCTGGGTCACACCAGCCTGGTCTCCGACGCCCTCGCCTGTATCACCGCCGTGCTCGAAGACCAGGAACGGCTTTTGGGTGCAGCGCACCCGCACACGCTCAGCACCCGCTTCGAGCTGGCACTCCTTACGGCCCGGTCAGGTGACCTCCCCGGGGCCCTCCGCCAGTTGCGGGCCCTGCTGGCCGAGCAGGAACGCATTCTCGGCCTGCATTCGCGCCCTGAGCACTCGTCATCAGCTCGGCAGGCTCCTTGCTCAGACCGGCGAGCCGGAAAAAGCTCTGGAAGCCCTGTCAGAGGTACTGAGTGATCAGGAGCGCTTCCACGGCCCCGCCCATCCCCGCACTCTGGCAACCCGATACGACCGGCTCCTCATCGCACGCCATACCCAAAATCCCGAGGAGACTGCGGCCCAGCCGGCCGCTCTTCGGGAGGACTGCCGCCGGACGCTGGGCGACACGCATCCGCTGACCCGGACGATCACCACAGCACTGGGAGCCTCGTGACCCCAGCAGCCGCAAAAGGCGCGCACGTTGGTGTTCTGTGGCCGAACACGGGCGCTGTGGTCCGTTCCCGGCCTGGAACGGACGGGGTTCGGCTGCGCTGCCAACCCGCCGAGAGCCCGCGAAGGACAACGGGAGGTCACTGCGAGGCTTCGGCCTCGATGATGTCGTAGAGATGGTTTCCGTGGGCCCAGCGTTTCAGCTCCGGCCGGCCCAGCAGGATGATCCCGTGCCGGGCGGCGAACTCAGTGGCGGGCCGGGTGAATCCGCTCAGACCGATCATGATGGGGTGATGCGCCTTGTGCTCGGGGCGCGCCATCCGTTGAAGGTCTGCACCTCCTTGGAACCCACCGGCCGCGCACAGTGCTTGCACTGCAGGACCAGTTTGCGGCTCTCGTCATCCCATGCCACCACGTCGGCTCCCAGATCCCCCGCACCGCCCACCCGACGCGCATGGAGGAATCCGTCGCGGACCAGCAGCTCGGCGCAGGCCTCCTCAAAGGCCGTGTCGGGGTCATCGCGGCAAGTTCCCGCATGCGATAGGTCAGCCGGTCCGACTCATCGTCATCGGCGAAGGCGTCCTGGCCGTAGATCAGCTGATGGCCGCCACGGCCCGGACGGTCGATCAGCGTGGCGGTCAGCAGCACCAGGCCCAGGCAGGCGAACCCCGTCCACCACGGATGATCGCCGATCCACGGCAGCGCGGTATCCGTCACCCACTGCCATATCAGCCGCGCCAGTGCGATCCCCACGATGAGACCAACCACGGCCTTCACTCAGGGCATCATCGTCCCGTCCCTGTACACCGCCCCCCGAGAACGTCGACTTGATCCTCCAACTCCTTTTGCAACAAGAAGTACTGACACTGGGCCCGGCTCCCCGACACCGCGCCCTTCTTCGCGCACACGCATCACGCCATGCCGGGCCAGCCGTACGCCGACGGGCCGGACGGCGGCACACGCGCCGGCCGCGCAAATGGACCCGCTTTGTGAAGACCCAACGACTGTACGCAGCGGTCGACCGCGGGGACATGACACGAGACGGGTGGGACCAGTCGAGGTCGCCCCTTAGCTGACGGGCCGCCTCAAGCCGTCACGATGAGCCGTTCAACGGCGTCACGACCACCGGTGTCAGTGGCATCGACGACTATGGCCCCGCCCGGCACCACACCACCCCTTTGTCCGAGAGGACTGCCGTGGCTCAATCCTTCCCCGTGCACCTGGACTTCGGCAGCCACCGCATCGAAAACGTCGCCTTGCACTGGGGGCGTGGACTGGGCGGGGATGCGCGAAGAGACGCTCCCAGCTCGGGCACCGACATCGAGGTCCCGGCTGTGGTTGAGCTCCTCGATCAGATTACAGCTGGAGCAATCACTGCCGAGCAGGCCCGAGACAAGCTGAACCGTCTGACGATCGCGGTCAAGGAGCGGATGGATCGCGAGTATGGGGAGATGATCGAGCTGATGGAGCAGCCCTCGCCTCGTTCAGTGCGCGAAGAGATTCACTTCAATAACCGGTGGGTGTATGCCGTATCGACCGACGCCCTCCCCGACTCAATCAAGATCGGCGTCGCGAAGGACATAGCGCAGCGAATCAAGTCTTTGCAGTCGGGCTCCGCTACCACACTGGAACTTCGCTGGAGCGCTCGCGGCGGGTTCCCTCTCGAACGCTACCTGCATGAGCAATTCGACGCCAGGCGCACTCACGGGGAGTGGTTCGACTTCCAGGGCCGCCCCGGCCCCGTCCAAGAGATCAACGAGGCCGCTCACGTCTTTCTCCAGCGGTACGCCGAGAGAGGGTCCACAACTCTCTAAGGGTTGCCCAACGCCACCTATGGATGAGGGGAGGCATACCTCGCTTCGCCTGGACGGTGGCTGGGCCGCGTCGCCGGTGGATGCCCTCACAGCCGCGGTCACGGCGCGTTCACCGAACGGCGCAGACCGAGCTGGGCTGGTCCGGCCTGGTGAAACGTGCACTGGTCAGAGGACGGATCAACGTAGCGCGGCGGCAGCGGTTGCCGTTGTCGGCGTACGGCCCGCCAGGGCGTGCGCTACTGCGCTGATGGGGATGCGTTCTTGCTCCAGGCGCAGATGCGGCTGGTAGGTGCCCAGGCGCAGATCTTGTTCCAGTTGGGCTTCTGCCGGGGTGAGGTGCGCCGGTGGTTCGGTGGTCTGGTGTTTCTCTTCGCCCCAGTGTGCTCGGTGGGCGAGGAGAGTGTGGCGGTCCATGAGGAGGGATCGGGTGTGCGGGAAATGGCTGCGTACCCGGCTCAGGATGGCGAAGCCGTGGGTGTCGATGTCGCCCCAGTACCAGAGGTCGATGTCGGCGAGCCAGGGCAGGTGGCGTAGGAGCGAGGCGGCGTAGCCGGAGCCCAGGAGGGCGGTGGTGCCGGGGGTGGGGGGCAGGGCGAGGTAGGTGATCTCGTTTTCGAGGACGATGACCGTATGGGTGCCTGGCGGTGCAGTGGTGAGTTCGGTGGTGCGGACGGCGAGTTCGCTGTAGGGGCCCGGTGGGTCGTCGAGGTGGCGCAGGCGTACGTAGGAGGGCTTGCTGAGCAGGCCGTAGCGGGCGGCGAGGTCGTTCCTTGGGGCTTCGTAGTGGATGCGGTCGGCGGGGAGGCTGTGGTCGAGGAGTTCTCCGAGGATGCCTTGGTGGGCCTCGATGAATTTGGTGTCGACGTCGGGGACATCGATCTGCCGTAGATATACCGGGGCTGCGATGTGGTTGCGGAACCACGCGACGGTGTCGATGAGGCGCTGCCAGTGGGGGGCGGCTTTGAGG
Organism: Streptomyces sp. CAI-85; assembly: GCF_013363615.1. Classification (NCBI taxonomy): domain Bacteria; kingdom Bacillati; phylum Actinomycetota; class Actinomycetes; order Kitasatosporales; family Streptomycetaceae; genus Streptomyces; species Streptomyces sp. CAI-85. The sequence continues at coordinate 19,159 of NZ_JAANNX010000023.1, forward strand.
ACCTTCATGGGGTGGGCGGCCATCCACGCGGTGAGGGCCGGGGCGCTGATGGCTGTGGCGGCGTGGAGGGTGTGGAACAGGTCGGCTTCGGCGGTCGTCTGCAGCAGGGTGACGAGCTGGTGCAGGGTGTCCACCCAGATCCGGATGGGGATCGTGTTCGTCGGGGTGTTGTGGTGTCCGCCGATGGTTTTGGTCTGGATCCGCATGTGGGGGTGGTGGTGTGCTGCCCAGGACTGTGCCCATTCGAGGGCTTTGCTGTAGTGGCGGTTGACGTCGGTGGAGGTAGGGCCTTTGAGGGGGACGGAGATGGGCTCGAAGGGGTGGCCTTGTGCGGCTGCGGCCAGGTAGCGGCCGCTGTTCCATTTTCGGCGCAGGCTTTCGATGACGTCTTCGGGGGTGGTCCAGTGGCGTGTGGTCATGGCTGGGGCTCCGGTCGGGGAGCCGGCAGCTGGGCTGCCTTCATGCGGAGGGCTTGGAACTCTTCGATGGTGAGCGTGTTCAGGCGGGATCGGACGGTGTCGGGGCGGTCCACGTAGCCGACTCGTGTGACGTGCGGCTCGATGACGTGCAGTTTCTGTAGCGGGGTGACCACGAGCAGCTGCAGGCCCAAGCGCTGGAACAGATCGAGTGCGAAGTGCGCGGAGGGGTCGTCGCCCCGTCCGAAGGCTTCGTCGATCACGACGAAGCGGAAGGTCTTGCTGTTGCCCGAGTCGATGCGGAACTGGTAGGCGAGGGAGGCGGCGAGGATGGTGTAGGCGAGTTTTTCTTTCTGTCCGCCCGACTTGCCGCCGGAGTCGGAGTGGACCTCGTGTTCGGTGTCGTCCGCGCGGTTCACTTCGCTGGCGTTGAAGATGAACCAGCGGCGGACATCGGTGACGCGAGCGGTCCAGTCGGCGTCGTGGCGGGTGTGCTCGGGGCGTCCTTTGAAGCGGTCGAGGAGTTGTTTGACCTGGAGGAATTTCTCCTCGGTGTAGGTGTCGTCGGGATCGGTGGCCAGGGCGTCGCTGGTGCAGGTGCGCAAGTCCCGGCGGAAGTCGCGGATCTCGACGCTTGGGGTGGGCGCGGCGTTGAGGCGGATGTAGCGGCCGGGGTTGTAGTTGATGGCGGCCAGCGAGGCGTTGATGACCTCGATGCGCTCGCGGATCTGCTGCTCCTGTGCGCTGAGGTGGGCTTGGAAGGAGGCGATGTCGCGGATGACGTTGGTGCGCAGGTACTGCAGGAACTGGGTCTCGAAGCGGGGGAGGTCGTCGTCGGTGAGACGGTTGTGCAGTTGCCGGTAGCCGTCCGCTGCTTCGATGCTGCTGTCGAGGTCGGTGGTGAACTGACGGTAGGTGTCCCGGAAGGTCGCCATCTTCGAGGCTGTCTGTGAGGCAGCGCGCCGGTAGGCCTCCGTGCGGCTTTCGCGGGTGTGCAGAAGCTGCTGTGCGGCAAGGGTCTCTGCGGCATCCAACTGCTCCAGAAGGTGCTGCACACTGTCGGTCGGGCCGGGCAGGAACGCAGTGAGTGCGTCACGGTGTTCTGTCACGTCGGTGAGATCGGCACGCTGGAGGAGCGCGGTGGTCTTGTCCAGCTGGGCGGCTACGCGCTTGTGTTCGTTGCGGAGACTGCCGAGGTGTTCCTGGCTGGTGTCGAAGTCCTTGGTGCCGTGTGTGATTCCTTCTTCGGCCTCCAGCAGCTCGGTGGTGAGCTTGTCCAGGCCGGCCTCGGTCTCCAGGGTCCGCTTGCGCTGTTGCAGTTCTTCGAGTTCGCCGACGGCGGCCTGCCAGTCGATCTCGTGGTGGTTGTCGACGTTCGCGAGGAGTGCGAGAGCATCGCGGATGCCGGACCTGGAGTTCTCCTGCTGCTTGAGGTCGCGGGTGCGTGCGGTGATCTCGGCGCTCTCCTGAGTGAGGCGCTGTGCTTCCTCGATGAGGGCTGCCAGCTTGGCCTGGTTCGTCCAGCCGAGGACCCAGGAGCGGCGGTCGTCGACCCGGGAGGTGTCGTCCTTCTCGTGCCGGCCGCCTCCGTTCTTGATCAGGCCTTGTTTGGTGACGGCCGGGCGGGTGGAGCGGGTGAAGGTGTCCAGGTCGTCCGTGCAGTGGTAGTCGGCCCGGGAGCGCAGCTGGGTGGCGAGCCAGTCGTGGGCCCAGCTGTCCTGGTTGAGTTCCAGTTTGCCCGTCAGGAAGCCGGGGTCCGTGGGCAGTTCTGTCGGCCGGATGTGTGCGGGCACGCGGTAGTACACGAGTCGCAGTCCCAGGTGGCGGCCGTTCACCCAGTTAGAGACGTTCGCGTAGTGGGCTTCGGGGACCAGAAGAGACAGGGCGAAGCCGCGCAGGACGCGTTCGGCGGCTCCGGCCCACTCGGTTTCGCTGTCCCGGACCTGGATGAGTTCACCGGCGAAGGGGAGTTCTTCCGCGTTCACGCCGGCAGCGGCGGCCAGGTCCCGGCGCAGGTCCAGCAGCCGGGCCGGGATGCTGGAGCGCTGGCTGTGCAGGCTGGTGATCTCCCGCCGGATCGCTTCGGTCGCCGTGGTGTTGGCGTGGCGGGCCACGGCGAGCTCATCGAGTTCCTGGCGGGCTTGCTGTTCGTGCTGGGTGGCCTGTTCGCGGGCGCGGCTGATCTGAGTGGTGCGTTCGTGGAACGATGCCGGGTCGTTGACCGGTGGCAGTCCGGCCCGCTCGAGCCAGCTTTGGTACTCGCCCGACCGTTTGCGGCGGCGGTCCCGCTCGCGGCCGAGCTCGTCGATCCTGGCCCTCAGTTCCACCAGCCGTTCGCCTCCGGCGCCGTCGATGCGGCGCCTGAGCCCCTCCGCGGCCAATCGCAGTCCGTCCAGGTGCTGGGCGCGCTTGCGCTGTTCTTCGGTGAGCTGCCGGATGCGGGTGTGGAGGTCCGAGCCGAGCTGCGTCAGGGCGTCTTCGCGGCGCTGGGCGAAGAAGAGGGGAACGGCGTCGCGGCGCCGGGTCAGGAGCGTGATCTGTGCCTGGATGGCATCGCAGCGGTCGCACGCTTCCACGATGGGCGTCAGGTGCTCGATCATCTGACGGGCCCGCACGACTTCGGCGTGGCTGGCGGTCAGCGCGTCGAAGTGCGCGACGATCTTGTCGACGGCCGCCTGGGCGTCGAAGGGTTCGAGCATGCGTTCACGGACGAAGTCGTCGAGGCTTCCGACGGCTTTCATCGACACGGTCTGGTGGAACAGGTCGAGGGCCTGCTCGCTGGGGATGCCGAGGCTGCGGCGCAGCGCCTTCCCGTACGGGGGGTAGCTGGTGTACAGGGTGGCGCCGGTCTGTTTCAGGCGGCGGCGCAGGTCGGTGATGCTGGTGCCGAAGCGTGTGAAGTCGGCTTCGATGGAGAGGGTTCGGTCGGCGGTCAGGAAGAAGCGGTCCGGTTGGCTGGTGTTGGCGTCGGGTACCCAGAAGACCTGGGCGAGGGTGACGTGCGTGCCGAGGGTGTAGTTGGTGAAGACGCCGAGGATCACGCTGTGGCTGGTGGCGTCCCGCAGGGCCACCGGGCGGGTGCTGTCGGTGGCTTCGACTCGCTCGTTCTTGTGGTAGCCCAGGACGTAGGAGCGCAGGTCGCGCTCTTTGGCCTCTGCTCCGGCGGCCTTGTTGTAGGCGATCTTGTGGGCGGGGAGCAGCAGGGTGGTCATGGCGTCGACCAGGGTGGATTTTCCCGATCCGGCGGCGCCGGTCAGCAGGGCGCTGGCGCCGTCGATGTTGAAGGACCAGACGGTGCGGTGGAAGGTGCCCCAGTTCAGCACTTCGATCCGCGTGAGTCTGAAGCCGGGGCCGACGGTGGGAGTGTCGTCGGCGGGGGTGTGCTGCTGGGGAGGCAGCGGCGCCACGGCGGTGGTCGGGCTCATGCGTCGTCCTTCGGGGCGTCGAGGGTGTCGCGGTAGGTGGCGAGGAGATCGTGGTAGTCGCCGAGTACTTGGGCATCGACCAGGGCTTTGAGGTGGCGTCGTACTTCGTACCAGCCGGTTTGCTTGGTGGCTCTGAGGACTTTGAGGTCGCAGAGCTTCTTGATGTGGGTGTCGATCTGGTCGACGAGTTGGGCTTCGTTGCTGCGCGGAGGCAGGAAGCCGCGGACCATGTCGACCAGGTCGTCGCGGGACATCAGCAGGCGGGTGTCGGAGGAGGTGGCGTCGCTGTCCGCGAGCCGGCCGCGCAGGAGCACCAGCATCAGGCTGACGGCGAAGGACAGCCGGTGGCGCGTGACGAGCCGAGGCACGCTGACGCCGTCGTCCCGCGTGTCCGGATCGCGTTGCCGTGCGAATGCGTATCCTTCGGCGGGATCGATGACGAGGTTCAGGCCCAGGACGGCCAGGTAGTCGCCGATGGCGGCCTGGTGGGCGAGGATCTGGTCCCAGACGGCGGGGGCGTCGCTCTGGTAGAGCACGCCTGCTTTCAGCAGGTTCACCACGGGCACGGTCAGCGTGTCACTCACGGCTGCTCCCCTTCGGCGGCGGTTTCGCCGTCGTCGTTGCGTACGAAGGTCACCCGCGGGACGGTTGCCGCGGTGCGGCCGGCTGAGCCCACCCTGTCGTAGACGAGCTGCCAGGTGTGGTCCGGATCGATCACGACGTCCAGGCCTGGCCGGGCCAGTTGGAAGTAGGTCAGCAGCTCGGCCAGCCCCTGGGTGAGGGGACGCTGCTCGAGGACGCGGGCCAAGGTCGTCTGTCCGCTGGGGCTCGCGCGGACGGCTGTCATCACCTGCATGGCGAGGACCTCCGGATCCACGTACACGCCGCCGATGAGTTCCGAGATGTCCAGCTCCGTCGCGTCGTCGAGCGCTTCCTCGACGGTGCTGTCCAGTTCCACCCGTTCGATGGGCATGTACAGCCGCCGTTCCATGGGCAGTGCCAGCTCCACCTGGGTAAGGTCCAGTTCCAGGCCCGGCAGGTCCTTGTGCCCGTCGAGTTCCGCGATGCGGCGCTGGATGGAGCGCACCAAGTCCTGGACGCGGCGGTTCTCGTCCTGGCCGCGGTCGGCAAGGAAGCGGCGCAGTTGTTCGGTGAGCTGGCGCACCGTGTTCTGGGTGTTCTCGGCCGCCTCCAGCCATGCGAACGGAATCTTCAACAGGTTGCGGTTGGTTTTGCCGTCGAGCTGGGGCAGCAGGTTGACCTGTCCGAGCAGGTCGCGGAGTTCTTCTTGCCGCTGCGGGGACAGCAGGTAGTCGAAGAACGCCTGGAAGCTTCTGCCCTGGTCGGATTCGGCGATTGCCTCGCGGTCCATGAGGAACGTCGCCAGCAGATCGCCTTTGCCGCCTTCTGCCGTGGCGACGTCGTGGCGAAGGCGCCGGTCCAGTTCCCGCAGGTTCGCCTCGACCTCGCGGAAGTCCCGCAGGAGTTCGACCGCGGTGGTCTCGACCTGCTGGTAGCGGTCGAGCAGGGCCAGCGGGGACAGCATGTCGACCTCGCCGGCGCGAAGCTGCGCGATCTGGGTGTCGATCGCGTCGCGTTCGCGGCTCAGCTCGTCGATCCGTGCCTGCGGATCGGTTTCGGTCCCGAACGCCATCTGGCGCAGCAGGGCGACGATCGTGTTGAGGCGGGACTCGGTTCCGATGAAGGACCGGGCGGGAAGCCCCCGGACCCAGGCAACCGCCTTCTCCAGGGCGCTGGTGGCGTCGAAGTGCGCCTCGTCCTCACCGGGCGGGTAGTACTTGCGCAGCCATCCGCTGGCGGTCCACTCCGTCAGATAGGTCGCGGCCGGTCGCGGGAACGAGCCGGCTCCTGGTTCGTTGAGGTCATACAGCTGGTCGTCCAGGCGGGAGACGAGGGCTGCTTCGGGGACGCCTCGGGCGTTCTCATCGACGAACACCGCACCGCAGAATGCCAGCACCAGCGGGGCATGGTCGGCCCGTAACAGCCGCCAGGCCGGGTGATCGTGAAGCCCTGCGACATCCTCAAAGTCCACGCGGTCTTCCCCCCGTTCACACGTATACGAGACGCGGTGTCCGTCTCAGCCGAGGCGGATGGGGACTCACCTTAGAAGGCGGCACTGACAAACACGTCTAAACGAACGAATTATCGAATATCCGGCTTGCCCTGCTGCCCGTGCTTGTCTGGCGCCCGCTCACAGGCCGAGCTCGGCAAGGGCCTCCTGCCGCTGGGGACTGAGCGCAAAACGACGGCGTCGCACGTTGCTCAGCCACTGCCCCAGGCGCACGTGGTCCCCGTCGTCGAGGGTCTCGATGTGCCGTTGGGGCACATCGAGGTGGCCTTCCCGCTCGAGGAAGAACCGTGCGGCGGCCAGGCCGCGCCGGAAGGCGCGTTCCCTCGCGGGCAGTCGGCCGCCTGCTTGGGAGCCGGGAGCAGGTACCGGGTCACGTCCCAGTTGGGCGAGGAGAGTGAGCTGCCCGGGGTGCAAGTGATCGACACGGGCACGCTGAGCCCTGACCCACTCCCCCGCGTCCGCCGTACCGGCTTCGTCCGGGCCTCTGCGCGCGGCGTGGTAGGCCCGTTGCCAGGCGACCGGCCAGGGCGGGTTCCACCACGGGTCCAAGGCGGTGAGGGCGGCCGCACGTTCTGCGGTGAGGCGGCTGGCGCGGGTGCGCTGGGTCGCCAGCCAGCGCCCGAGGGGATAGTCGTCGTGGACCTCGCCGACGGGGGCGGCGAGGTGGCCGTGGCGGGCGGCGTAGGCGCTGGCGTGGGCGAGGCCGCGGTCGAAGGCCTGCTGGCGGGGATCCCAGATGATGCCGAGGCGTTCCAGGGCCTGGGTGCGTGCTGGGTCGAGGGCGCCGGTGGTGTGCAGGTGGCGCTGCCAGGTCAGCCAGCGGCCCAGTGGGTAGTCAGCGGGGTCCTGATAGTTCTGGGGGACGTCCAGATGGTGGTGGGCGCGGTGGTATCGGCGCGCCGCGGTCAGGCCGCGGCGCCATTCGGCGCTCTTGGGAGCCAGGACCCGTAGGGAGAGAGCGAGGGCGACTTCTTCGGCCTGGGCGGGGCGGTCGAAGTGCAGCCATGCCTCGGGATCGTCCGCAGACGTGGTGGGGCGGTGCGTGCGGGGGTCGGCCAGGCGGGCCTCCAGGCGGTCGTCGTGGGCGCGCAGGGCCTGGATGGTGTGCCACAGCGGAGTGTAGGCGTCGGCGCCGAGGAGGTCGTCGGGGTCTTCGCCCGGGGTGAGGTAGACGGGGACGACGAGGGTGGCCTTCTTGCCTGCACCCGGCTGCTGGCGCAGGGCGCGGCCGACGGCCTGGACGGTGTCGACCGGGCTGTTCTTGGGGTCGGCGAAGACGACGGCGTCGATGGCGGGCACATCGATGCCCTCCCCCAGCACGCGTGCGTTGGACAGCACGGCCGGGGTGTGGGGGCCGGTGTGGGAGGCGAACTCCAGGAGGAGGCGGCGGCGGATCTGGGGGGCGTGGCGTCCGCTGATCCAGTCCGCCCACAGCCCTTCGGGGCGCAGGTTGTCGGGGAGGGTGGCGGCGGTGTCGGCCAGGGTGGCGGCAAAGGCGCGGGCGTCGGCGACACGGTGGTGGAAGGTCAGGACGCGGCGCAGTTCGTGGTCGTGGATGGCACGAAGCGTGGCGACCTGGCGGCCGGCCAGGCGCAGTCCGTCGACGCCTGCGCCGGGTCCGGTGGCGAGCCAGTCGCGCAGGTCTTCGTCGGTGACGACGGGGACGAGGATCTGGTAGTCGGCGAGCAGGCCGAGGTCGATGGCGTCGGAGAGGGTGAGCCGGTAGGCGACGGGGCCGAAGAGGGCTTCGTCGTCCATGGAGGCCACCGCCTCCGTGTTCTCGTCCGGGCTGTCATCGGGGTCCCAGACGCGGGGGGTGGCGGTCAGGTAGAGGCGCCGGGCGGTGGGGACCTGGTCGTCGTGGTGGACGGCGGCCCAGGCCTTGCTCAGGCGGCCGGCGGTGCGGTGGGCCTCGTCGACGACGACGAGGTCCCAGGGGGGCAGGCGGTGGTTGCTGTGGGCGGCGATGACGGCGGGCAGGGAGGCGTAGGTGGCGTAGACAGTGAGAGGCCCGGGGGGGCCGGTTGTGGCGGTGAGGGCGGTCAGGTCCGCGGGGTCGGTGGTCAGCGGGATGTCAGCGCCGAGCGGCTCGTGGTCGAGGGCCTGACGTGCCGAGCACACCGCCACGGCGGTCCCCTTGCGGCCGGCCAGGCGCCAGGAGCGGATCGTCTGCGACAGCAGGTCCAGTGTCGGCAGCAGCACCAGCACACGGCCGCGTGGAGCGACGCGGGCGGCGGTGCGGGCGGCGATCAGGGTCTTGCCGGTGCCGCAGGCCGCGATCACGCTCGCGCGGGGGTGGTTGCCGAGGACGCGGGTGGTCGCCGAGACGGCTTCCCTTTGGTGGGGGCGCAGTTCGAGGGCTGTGGTGGCCATGAGGGGGTGCCGCTCCGGGACATGAGCTGGTGAGGCGGTCGTGTTGACGGGAAGCCTGCTCGGTGGTGTTGCGGGCGGGTGTAGGCGGTTCAGCTTGCCGATGCCACGCGTAGGGCGCGGCTGAGCAGGATGGGGTTGCCCAGGTGGCGGCGTAGTTCTCTCTCCAGTCCGGCGACCGGCACCAGGTTCTGTGGGGCCCGGGTGTCTTTGTACTCGATGCTGGCGTATCGCGGCAGGAGGGCCTGGGAGAGGTTGGCCAGGTCGATCGCCGCGGGCGCGGGGATGTCGGCGGCGCATTCCAGGCGCACGATCCCGGCCCATGGGGCGCCGGGGGTGCACGGGAGGCGCAGGTACCAGGCGTGGCGGTCCCAGGAGGTGCCCATCAAGAACACCGGGCTGCGTTCGCCGGGGGCCAGGGTGGCGATCATGGCGTGCAGGTCGGGTGGCAGGTAGGCCGTGCGGTGGGACTTGATGAATCCCAGGGCGCGCGGCAGGTGGGTACGGCCGCGCAGCGGGCCGTCCACGACGAGGAGGTCCGAGCCTTCGGGGACGCCGTGGCCGGTCAGGGCGGCGCGGGCGTGGGTGGCGACAAAGACCTCGAGGTCGGTGAGTTGGCGTTGCAGTGCCGTGGAGAGGAGCACGGCGAGATTCTGGTCCTCGTCGTCGGGGGTGACGGTGGCCCTGTAGGTTCCGGCGGTGGTGGGCACGTCGGTGGCGTTGGCGGCGGTGGTGAACAGGCCGCGCCGGTAGTCGATGGTCAGCAGGTGTGCGCCGCGGTCGGGGCAGCAGCAGACGGCGCCTGCCGCGTAGGAGGCGCACAGGGCCATCCGGGCGTCCCGGACGGTGTTGCCGGGGCTGGTGGCCGGTTCGGTGGAGGGCGGCTGTTCGATCCAGATGCGGGCCTCGACGCGGCGGACGCCGTCGACGAACAGGACCGCGCCTGGTGCGGATACCTGGGAGGGCGAGATGGGTTTCCAGTCGGCCGGGGCGAGCTCGGTGTGAAGGGTGACCTTGGCGGTGGAGTCGGCGATGCCCTGTTCGGCGTCTTCGACGCTGGAGCCGTAGGTGGGGTCCCAGCCGTCGACGTGGAACCGCATGCGGGATCCCTGTGCTGCGATGGTCATGTGCCCTGCCGGGTGACGGTGGAGGTGCGGGTGTCGCGCTGGACGTGGAACTGGACCGGGATCTGTTCGGCGAGTGCGGTGACGTGGGTGATCACTCCGACCATCCGCTCTCCCTGGGCGAGGGTTTCCAGGGTGTCGGCGACGGTCTGGAGCGAATCGGCGTCGAGAGTGCCGAACCCCTCGTCGAGAAAGATGGATTCCAGTTTCGTGGCGCCTCCCAGGCCCGCCAGTTGGTCGGAGAGGGCCAGTGCGAGGGCCAGGCTGGCCTGGAAGGTTTCGCCGCCGGACAGGGTGCGCACCGAGCGTGCGGAGTCGGCGTCGAAGTGGTCGATGACGTAGAACTCGCCCTTTTGGTGGCTGAGGTCGAAGCGGTCGCCTGACAGTTGGCGCAGTGACCGGGAGGCGCCGGCGACCAGGGTGTCGAGGGCTGAGTTGGCGAGCCACTGGGGGAACTTGTTGGACCGCATCAGCCGGGCCAGTTCGGCGGCCACCTGCTGCCGGGTGCGGGCGGTCTCGATCCTTTCTTGTATCGAGGCGGCGTCGGCACGGCTGCGTTGGATCGTCTCGACCTGGCCGCGGGCGCGTTCGGCTGCGACCGCGACGATCCGCGGGGCCTGTGCGGCACGCCCCGGGGCATCGCCGAGGTTGTGGGGATCCAGGTCGTTGTCGCGCAGGAGTGTCTCCAGGCGCTCCAGAAGCTGATCGGCTTCGGCATGGGCGCTCTGGGCGTCGGATTCTGCGCGCGCGGTGGCGGTCTGCCGGTCGCCGGCCGATCGGCTGGCCCAGCCGGTCAGGGCGGCCCAGGCGGCGGCGAGGTCGTCGGTGTCGAGGCTCGGTGGATTCAGCGCTGCGACCGTGTCCCGGCTGGTGGTCAGCACGGATCGGGCTTTCGTGATGCGGTCTTGCCACTGTTTCTGCTCGGCCGCCGCTGCCTTGGCTGTCTCCAGTGTGGCGCCGGCGTCATGGGTGGCCGTCTTCACGGCTGCCTCGAGGCGGGCGCATTCCTCGAACAGGGTCGGCAGTTCCTCTTCCGGCGGTGCCTGGTGCAGGAGCGTGTCGAGTTCGCTCAGGCGGCCGATCAGGTTCGTTTTTTCAAGGTCGGCGGTTGCGGCGTTCCCGACGGCTGCGGTGAGGGCGGTCTGGGCGTCGGTCTGTGCACGGTCGGCTTCCTCCCGCGCCATGGTGGCGTCCGAGTGGGCCTTTTCGGCTTCGGTGGTTTCGGCTGCGGCGGCATCGAGATCGCGTTCTGCGGTGGCGGTTTGGGTGCGGGCCCAGACCTCCAGGCCCGCCCAGTCGGCGCTCGGGTCGTCGGTGTCGGCTGCCGGCGGATCGAGGGCGGCCACCGTGCCCAGTGTCGAGTGCAGGGCGTTGCGGGCCCGGTCGACTTCTCGCTGCAGCGTGGCCACGGCCGAGGTGGCGGAATCGTGGGCGGTGTGGGCCGTCTGCAGCGCGTCGCGGGTCTGCCGCTCATCGGCAGTCAACTGGTCGCGGGCTGCGGTGAGTTCGTCGAGGTGGGCGCGGTCGGCGGTGCAGTCGCGGTCGGAGCCGGCGGGGCGGCCGGGCAGCAGCGTGGCCAGCCTCGTGTCGAGCAGGGAGCGCCGGGTGGTGAGTTGGTCGACGGTCCGCTGTTGGTCGGCGGCCTTCGTTTGGGCGTCCTCGTGTCGGGCCAGCAGGTCACGGTGCTCTTTCGCGGCTGCGGCCCGCGCCTGCTGGGCGGTGTCGAGCGCGGGGTCGGACAGCGGCGGTGGGAGGGTGGTGACGTTCTGCTCGCAGACCGGGCAGTCGTGGCCGATCTGAAGCCGGGGGCGCAACTGTGCGGCACCGGCGAGGGCTTGGGCCTGCTCGAGCGCGGACGTGGCCGCATTCAGGCGCGCCTGTGCGCCGGCCACCGCCTCCGCGGTCCGGCTGGTCGTCTCGGTGCAGGCGTCCAGTTCGCCGGTGGCGTCGGTGAGCGCGCCGATGACATCGATGAGTTGGTCGAGGGTCTGGTGTGCGTCCGTGAGGCGGCTGCCGTCGCCGGCGGCGGTCAGCGCGCGGGCAGCCTGCTCGTGCCGGTCCCGGGCCACGGCCAGTTGCCCCGCGGCGGCTTCGACGTCGTCGGCATGGGCTGCCGCGCGGCTGGTCAGGTCGGTGACGCCGTCCGGGGTGCGGACGGCGGCGAGCAGTTGGAGGCGATGCTGCAGCTTCTCGTGCGTCTGCCGGGCGTGGTCGCGGTGCTCACGGGTCTCCTCGGCGACGCGGCGTGCCCCGTCGACGGCGTCCTTCGACGCCTTCAGCCGTTCTTCGTGCTGCGTCACCTCCCCCTGGGCGCGCTCCGCATCGGCGATGACGCCGTCGCGGCGCTCCGCCAGGGCTGTCCTCTCGGCGTACCGGTCGCGGGCGAGGGTCAGGTCGGTGCGCTGGGGGCCGGCCTGGGCTTCTTTGGTGGCGTCGGAGAGAGTCTGGGCGGCCGTGTCGGCGGCGTCACGGGCCTGCCGGGCCGCTGCGTGTGCCTGGGCGGCCTGGCGTTGCAGCTCTTCTGTGCCGTCGGGGGTGCGGATGGAGGTCAGCAGGGCGGTCTCGTCGCGCAGCGTGTCGGTTCGGGTGTCGGCCTCGTGTGCGCGGGTGTGTGCTGTGGTGATCTGGGGCACGAGTTGGTCGACGGTGGCGGCCAGGCGTTCGAGGGCCTCGACCCGCGCCTGCGCGGTGGCCTCGGCTTGGGGGGTGGCGTCGGCGTGCCGGTTGAGCTGGTCGTTGAGGATCTCGACTTCGTTGGCTGCTTGTTCGGCCTGGGCGCCGGCGCGTTTGCCGATGCCTTCGTACTGGGCGGCGCCGAGGAGTTTGAGGAGGATCTGCTGCCGTGCGCTGGCGTTGGCGGTCAGGAAGCGGGCGAAGTCGCCCTGGGGCAGGACGACGCACTGGCAGAAGTCGTCGAAGGACAGGCCGAGCAATTTCTCGATGGCGGGGTTGAGTTCCTTGATCTCCCCGGCCAGTACCTCCGGCTGCGGTCCGTCCGCCTCGGCCTCGGTGGCGGTGGGGTCGGTGAACTGCACCAGGCTGACGGACTTCTGCTGGATCTGCTGGCCGGTGCGGCGGACCTCGCGGGCGACCTGGTAGCGCTGCGGGCCGATGTCGAAGGTGAGCGAGACCGTGCATCGGTTGCTCGTGGGGGCGAGCGCGTAGGCGATGGCGTTGCTGCGTCCCCACCGGTAGGCCGAGCCGTACAGGGCGAACGTCAGCGCGTCGAGGAGGGTGGACTTGCCCGAACCGGTGGGGCCGACGAGGGCGAAGTAGTCGGTGTCGGTGAAGTCGACCACGGTGGGTGCGCGGAAGCCGGCGAAGCCGTTGAGCTCCAGGCGAACGGGACGCATCTGTGGGATTCCTTTGAGCGGGCGGAGGCAGGCCTCGGGTGTCAGGAACGGGCGGTCGAGCGGGTCAGGTCGTCGTGCAGCCGGTTGAACAGATCCGTGACCCGGTCGTCCTTGACACCGACGCTGTCGCAGTAGTCGGCAAACAGCTGCGCAGGTGTCCTGACCGGCTGGTGGACGCCGATCCCTGCCGTGGCTCCGGTGCTCGCGTGGTCGGGGTGGATGAGGATCTGCAGGGCGTTGGGGAGGGCTTCGTAGAGGTCGTCGCGCATGCCGGCGTAGGCGGGCTGGGTGATCACGAGCCGGAGGTAGTCCTCGCCGTAGCCGGCGGGGTCGGCGGTGAGCTGGGCGACGGTTCCCTCGACGGTGCGCAGTCCGCGGCCGGCCGTGACGGGGATGTCGGTGATCTGGGCGGGGGTACCGGGGGTGGCCTCGACGAGGCAGACGACGTGGGTGTTGTTCTGCTCGCCGAAGTCGATGGCGTAGGGAGAGCCGCTGTAGTGCACCGGGCAGGCGGCGGGGATGTGCTGTCGGCGGTGCAGATGGCCCAGGGCCACGTAGTGGGCGTCGACGGGGAAGATGGCGGCCGGCACGTGGTATTCCATGATGGATTGGGCGGGGCGCTCGCCGCCGCCGAAGATGCCGCCGGTGCAGGTCAGGTGGGCCATGATGATGTTGACGGCGTCCGGGGTGAACGCCCCGGTCAGATTGGCCAGGACGTCACGGACGAGCTGGTCGTAGGCGCCGACGTTCTGCGACGGGGTGTTGGCGATGATCTCCGCGGCGCGGACGGCGTAGCGCTGGGAGAGGAACGGCAGGACGGCGACGTTGACGGGCTCGTCGGTGGACTTGGCGCGGAAGGTGTGCACGCCGCCCTTGGAGGCCGCTCTGGCCTGTCCGTGGACGTGGATGCCGGCGACGTTCATCAGTGGCCTGTATGCCTCGAAGGTGGCGCCGTGGTCGTGGTTGCCGGCGATGACGATGACCTCGATGCCCTGCTTGGCCAGGCGCAGCAGGGTACGCACGACCAGTCTCTGGGCGTCCGCGGTTGGTGCGGCGTTTTCGTAGAGGTCGCCGGCGATGAGGACGGCGTCGACGTCGTGGCCTATCGCGATCTGGGTGATCTCTTGCAGGACGCCTGTCTGCTCCTCGAGCCGGTTGCGGCCCTTGAGGGTCTTGCCGATGTGCCAGTCGGAGGTGTGAAGGAACTTCACGGGGCGGGGTCCTTTTCGGGTGGCTGAGGCAGAGCAGCGGGGCGCGTTGGTGCGCTGAGGAGGGTGGTGGCGGACGTCAGTAGGGCGGCTCGTCGATGGCGCCGTCGTCGGTGTCGTCGGGCCACGGGTCACTGTCTGTCCGGGGCAGCCTGCTGAACGGGTCCTGTCGCACTGTGCTGCCGGTGGCCTGGCCGGCTGCGGGGGTGCCGGTGGAGAAGGTGGGGTCGGCGACCTCGGAGAGGCGGGTGGCCCAGGCGGGGAAGGGGAACTCGACGGCGAGCGGTACCGGGATCTCCGGCTGGGAGACGAACATGGTGCCGGGCCGGGCGAGCGTGGCGCGCTGGCGCTGCGAGGCGGGCAGGAAGCCGTACTCGGGGCGGCCGGCCTCAGCCGCGTCGAGCCGGCCGACGATCTTGATCGAGGAGTTCGACACGATGCGCCGTTCCACCTCGGAGGCGGTCTGCTGGGCGCCGATGAGGATGATGCCGAGTGAGCGGCCGCGTTCGGCGATGTCCAGCAGTACGTCCTTGATCGGGGAGGAACCCTCGCGGGGAGCGTACTTGTTGAGCTCGTCGACCATCGTGAACAGCAGCCCGCCCGGGCCGGCTTGCTCCTTGCGGGCGGTCTCCGCGGCCAGCACGACACCGACGACGAACCGCTGGGCCCGTTCCGGCAGGTTGTGCAGGTCCACCACGGTGACCTGCTGCTGCGAGGTGTCGATGGAGTGCGAAACGGGGTGATCGGTGACCGTGCTCAGGTCGCCGCGCAGCAGCGGCCCGAGCGGCCGCTGGGAGGACCGCAGCCGCCGCACGAACGCGTTCACCGTGCCCAGGCCGATGGCCGGGCCCGCCCAGTCCGGGCGGGTGAGGTCGTCGGTGACCTTGTCACAGATGAAGTCGACCATCTCCGGCCAGGTGCGAAGACTGTTCCCGTCGATAGTGACCGCGCCGTCGTTGCCTGCGGCCTGGGCGTCGCGGCGCAGCCGGCTGGTGACCTGGTGCACGACGATCGTGTACTGGTTCTTCTCGTCCTCGACGTCGGCGAACACGTAGGGCAGCAGTTCGCGCTGGCAGAACTCCGCCAGGGTCCACCAGAAGGCGGTGACGCCGCTGGTCCTGCCGGTGACGTGGGGGCGGCCGGTGGTGTCGCCGGGCAGCGGCGGGGCGTAGAAGCCGGCCGAGGCGAAGGGCCGGGCGGGCAGGCCGAGTTGGGCGTACGCGGCGCTCAGCTCCCCGTCGAGGCGGGTGTTGGGCTGGTCGACGAACAGCAGGTCCTCGCCCTTGACCGAGAAGATCAGCGCCTTGGCGTTGACCGCGCGGGCCCCCAGGGCGCCCGAGGTGAACAGCGAGTGCAGCAAGAACAGCGCGAAGCTGGTCTTGGTGGCCACTCCGGAGATACCCGAGATCGACACGTGGGCGCCACGGGTGCCGTCGAGGAACTCGAGGTTGAGGTAGATCGGTTCGCCGTCGCGGCCGATGCCGGCGGGAACACGCGCGTCCATCCGGTCGAAGTACAGCGCGGCGTCCCGGGCCGCACCTGCGGCCCGGACGGCGACCTCGCCGGGGCGCGGCGGGACATAGCATTCGGGGTCGACACGGGTGGTGGTGACTTCGGCGATCTCCTGCACGGTCGCCGGCAGGATCCCGTCGGCGATGAGAAACACATCCGAGCCGAAGGCGGCTCCCTCGTGGCGAGCCACCACCTCGGTCACCACACCGGAGGTGACGACCGTCCCGCGCCCGGGGATCTCCCGGCGGGTACTGACCACGTCATCGAGCTGCAGATACGCGTCCGGGGAGAGAGCGACGTGGAACTTCAACGGCGTGGAGTCCTCGGTACCTGCTACCTTCCCCACCTCCTCTTCGGCGTCGCCGCCGGTGAGGCGGCCTGCAAACGGCTGCCGGCCGGTCGCGGGCGTGGAACTGCGGCCGAATACGGTGCGGTCGGCGCCGTGGGGCTCGGAGTCGGTGTCGGTCATCGGCCGGTCCCTGTCGGTCTTGCGGTGTCGGGCGCTGCCGACCGGCGGTGAACACCGATCGGGGCGCGCCGAAACATGGGTCGGTATCTGTGAGTACAGACCGTAACCAAAGGGATGCCTGCCGCGAGGGGTTTTGTCGATAACGCAGAGAAAATGGGCAGACCGGGAGCGGTTCGCCCGGACAAGCCAGAGCATCGCGCGACGGGTGACGACCTTCCCTCGACGCTCCTGCGCCGGTGACGCCCTGTCAGCTGTGCGTCTGGGCCGCCGACGGCCCAGGCTCCGTCTGCTCGAACTCCCTTTTGTGCGGTGCCTGAAGCGCACGCGGGGCCGTGCGCGTCCCTTGGCCTTGTGTGCGGTGGAGACGGTGACCTGGGCGTGCGGTTCGGGGGCGAGGCGGGCGACGACGGCAACGGCGAGGACGGCGACGGCGCCGTGGGTGAGGATGGTCTCGGCGCCGTGGTGTCGGCGAGCTTGACCAGGGGCTGCAGATCGCGGCCGGCCGCGTCGTGGAAGGCGTCGTCCTGCAGATCACCCCAGCAAGGGGAAAAGGATCGGTTCGGGGTGGTGGCCGCGGCAGCCTTCCTCCGGGTCACGGGCAGCGGGAGCCAGGACCTGCAGGCTGCCTCCTCCCCCGACGAGAGCGACCCGGCAACCAGCCGCCATGAGAGACACCACCTGGGCCATGACACCGACATTGATACGGCACAGCGGTCCTGGTGAACATCCAGCAGGTCCCCGGCATGGCGGCGGCGCCCGCGGCACCGGCACCCGAACCCGTCGCGACGGGCCCCGCTGCTCGCAAGAAGACGGCGAAGGCACCGGGCACGGCCAAGCAGGCAAGGGACAAGAAGCCCGCCACCGCGGACCCGAAGCGGGCCGGCCGGAAGACCGCTGCCAAGGCACCGGCCCCTCCGCGTCAGCCTCACCCACCCTCGTCGGCCTCGTCCGCGGGCACTGGCGGACCTGAGCGAACCCCGCTCCGCTGCCGAAATCACCACCGCACTGGGGCAGCAGCACCCCGAGCGCAGCATCAAGACGACCGTAATCCGCACGACGCTCGAAGGACTTGTGGCCAGGAACCAGGCCCAGCGCACCAAGCAGGGCTCATCCGTCTTCTACACCGCCCCCGACGCAGCCGAGACGGCCGCGCCCTCCGAGCAGCCCGTCTGACCGGCCACCGAGCCGCCGGCAGCCCGTTCAGCCCTGCCCCCCCTCGCGATCCTGCGGCAGAGAACGCCTCGCTCCGGCGGGCACGCGGCACTCGTCTGCGGATGACGAGACATGTCCTGTCCGGCTGCGCAGGAGGCTGCGGTCCTTGCTCGCGTCCATGCCCTTCATGGTGGCGATCCGCGCTGCCGTCGCCGAGCTGGCTGTGCAGGACCAGCGTGTCGCACCGCCCGTGCTGAACTGATGGAGTGAGGCAGAACGACCAGCCGACCGACGAGATGCGACCGTTGCGACATCCGACCAGTGCAACGGTGCACGAGAGCAGGCGCCCTGACGTTCCTCAACGCCCCGCCGACATAAAGCAGTTGCATCGCCACCGTGGTGTGATGTCTTCCTCTCCGCCCAACGTGCCGGACGGCACCATGAGGGAAGAATGGCGCGACCTGATCAGGCCCGTGGCGTTCCTGAACAGGACGCACCACCGGCTGGTGACACGCGCACCGGTTTGGCTGGCCGGTTCTTGCGCCCTTTACCTCCTGGGCGGATTCCTGCTGGGCCGGTCTACAGGCCCTGGCTGGGATATGCACTGTCTTTGACGGGCTGGCTGCCGGTTCCCGGACTGACCGGGGCAGCGACGGGGCACATCGTCACGCGGCAGATGCAGCGACGCCGCTCCACCGCCCTTGCAGATCTGCTGCGCCGGATGCGGGCACAGTCCGGTGGACCGGGTCCCCCTCCGCCCGGGAGTGGTACGTGAGATCCCTCGACAAAACTGCAAGCGGAGGGCGGAGCGGCGCGGGAGTTCGTGAACGATTTCATCAACAACCCTCACCGAGGCAACTCGCGGCCGGCAAAGGACCATTGGACGCACACCGTCCAGCACGTGGCCGATCACGCACAGGGGCTCGAGGCTCTCAAACCCGCGGAAGCAGAGCGGCACGTGGAGGTTACCGCCCGTATGCCCGCTCATGGACCGGCACGTGCACACAAGTGCTGGGCCTGCGGCGTGCGTCCCTCAACACCTTGGTGGCGACGACGACATGACTGACGAGGCACCCACGGAGCAGGCCATCCGGCAGATGCCTGCCGGAGTGTTCGAGGACGCCGCATCCGAGTCCTTGCAGGAGGCAGCGAAGAACATCACCCGTGCAGGCCTTCACCGTGCCCCGACCATCAAAGATGTTGAAGCGTACGTCCGCCGACACGCGCAGCTGCTGGATCCGCCCCGCCGCCAACGTCTCACGGCCATCCTGGCCGCACGGCTGCGGAAGGTCCAAGGCCTGGTGTACGAGGAGGCCGCGGCAAGGCGAACCACGACACCCCTCGAACCCCGGCAGCGTATGGCAGAGCCGCCTCGCGGCGGCGGTGATGTCACGGCCGCTTACCGCATGCGCCTGGAGCTCTCGATGAAGGCCGTCGATGACCCGGAGCTCGCGGCAACCCTCGACGCAGACGACTCGCCCGTGTCCGCCTCTCGGCTCCGGCAGTACCTCTTCAGCGAAGCCGTCTGCCTTCAGCTGCTGCTGGCCTATCGACCACGCACCCTGAATCGGGACGAACTCCACGGGAGGGCTCGCCCACTCCTACGGAACCCCGTCTTCCGCGCATACGGGGAAGCCAGTCGTCACCGACGCGCCAGCCTGCACGGCACATCCGACGAGAGCAGAGTCGGCCGGATGATCGACAGCCTTGCCCGGGACATGGACGAGACGGACGCCGAAGAGTGGTGGGTAGTGGGCTCTCTCCCCCCGAGGAATACGGCTGAACGGAGCCTGCGCGGACCGGGCTTGCTCAGCGGGGGCGCCAGGTACGGATTTCGAGGTGGGTGATGTGCGCATCGGAGTGGATGCGGCCGGTTTCCACGAGCCATTGGTGCACGGCGGCGGTGACATCGCCGCCGGCGGCGTCCACGCGGCGCGCGAAGTCGGCGGCGTCGAAGCCACCGGTCCGGGCGGAGCCGTAGGAGCGTTCCTCGGTGTGGTCGGCGCGCTGGATGACGTCGCGGCGGATGCCGGGTGAGTCGGTGCGGCTGCCGGAGGGGTGCACGTAGCCGGTTTCGGCGAGACGGACGGTGAAGGCCAGGCGCAGGCCCTGGCGGGCGGCTTCGGCGATCAGAGGGCGCAGGCGGGCGGAGCCGGAGGCGATGGCCTGGGCACCGACGCGTCCGGTGCCGGAGCCGGTGGGGGTGATCAGGACGGCTTTGGTGCGGACCCGGGCGCGGGCGCCGGAGGCGGTGGTGCGCCGGTGGGTGTGCCGGGCGGCGATGGCAGCGAGTTCGGGCAGGTCGGTGATGCCTGCGGCCTCGACGGCGGTGAGGACTTCGCGCAGGGCGGGGACGAAGGCCGCGCCCTTGTTCTTGGTGTAGAACTGCGAGACCAGGGAGGGGTCGCGGTCGATGATGCGGGCGATGTCGCGTTTGGTGAAGCCGGCTTGTTGGAGCCGGGCGGCGAGGCGGGCTGCCTCGTTCAGCTCGGCCTGCCTTCTGCGGCGGGGGCGGGGGCGGGGCGGCATCAGGCCTCCTGGCCGGTGGTGAGGGCGGCGCGTCCGGCGTTGCGCAGTGTGAGGAGCTCTTCCTCGGTGGTGGGCGCCGCCAGCGGGCCGGTGAGGTGTCCGCGCAGCAGGTAGTCGCCGGGCTGGTGGTGGTAGGGCCAGGTGTGGGGCTGGGTGAGGTAGAGGGCGTCGGTGCGGAAGGCGATCACGGTGCCGGGCGGGGTGTGCAGGGCCCCGGCGTAGGTGTCGTCGTCTCGGTGGCGTTGGGTGAGCAGGGCGGCGCGGGCGCCGGACCAGATCGCGGCGGCCCATTCGGGGTGGGCGTTGGGGTCGCGGGCGAAGCCGGTGGGTTTCTGCCAGGTGATCAGTTCGTTGTCGAAGCCGATGATTTCGGCGTCCGGCGGGACGTCGCGTTCCATGCTGCGGGGGGTGGTGCCGGTGACCATGCGGGGGCGCTGGGCGAAGGAGCCGATGCCGTACAGCAGGATGGAGCGCACGGCGCGGGAGGCGAGGTGGGCGGCCCTTGCTTGCTGGGCGTCGCCCTGGAAGTGGGCCTGGGCGCAGAGGTTGGTCCAGGTCTCCTTGAGCTTCTTGGCCCAGTCGTCCAGCGGTTTGCCGTCCTCCCACAGGATGCCGTCGAGGATCTCGATCTTCCACGGCTGGAGGGGGTTGGTCAGGGCGGTGTGGATTTCGGGGCCGCCGGCCCAGGTGGTGAAGGTGGTACCGGGCTCGGCGGGGTAGTGCCAGGCGCGGTCGCCGGGGGCGGGGGCGGGCAGCAGGCCGACGTGGTCCCAGCCGTCCGGCACGGTGACCCGGACCTGCCAGTGCCCGCACCCGTACAGGGCGCGCATCTGTTCCTTCTCGCTCCAGGCGGCGAAGGCCGCGGCGGTGATGCGGCGGGGGGTACCGACCGGGGACTTCCAGGTGTGCTTGGCGTAGGCGAAGGTACGGTCGTACTCGACGAGCTGGGGCAGCTGCTCGGGCACGCGGGGCGGGGTGATGAGTTCGTTGCGGCCCTGTCCTGCGGTGGCGTGCAGCAGGCCGCGCAGGTCCTCCGACAGCACGGGGAAGCCCTCGGCGTGCTGTCCGCGCTGCGGGATGGTGCGCGTCCACAGGTCGCGGCCGGTCTGGGACGGGGAGCCCATGAGGACCGCATCGGGCCAGTGGCGGCGCAGGGCCTGCCACAGCAGCACGAACGCGTCGCGGACGGTTGCCGGATCGTCGCCGTCGACGTCGAACCACTCCCCCACCGAGCGGACCTCCACATGGTGATCGCTGTTGTCGCGCTGGTAGCGGCCGACGGGGTTGCGGGCGTGGACGAAGTGCCCGGCCATCCGGTCGCGGCCGCGGCCGGTGTCGGTGCGCCAGCCCGGGGTGGGGCCGTTCAGCCAGGCGGCGACCGCATCACGCAGGTAGGGGTGGCGGTCGGCGTCACGGTGCCAGGGGTCGCCTGCGGTGATGTAGATGCGTTCCACGCCCTCGGGGATGGTGTGGAAGACGGCGGTGAGGAGGTCCGCGGCCGACCGGTCGGCGAGGTCGAGGTGGTGGGTCTGGTTGCGGTGGACCAGGATCCCGGTGGTGGTGTCCAGGAAGACGGTGGAGCGGGCCTGCTGGGTGAAGTTGGGCCGGGCGGAGGCCAGCCCGGGGGTAGGCGCGAGCCAGGCATCGCCGCTGGCCCCTGCGGGGATGGAGGGCAGATCCCGTGGCGCCTGAGGCGCTGTGGGCGCCTGCGGGGCTGCGGGTTCGACGGGAGCCTTGGGCGGAGCAGGTCGCGCGGCGGCAGCGGTCATCGCGGGGACGACCGCTGCCTGCTGCGGCGGGGACGGTACGGCTTCGGGAGCGGCCTGGATGGTGGACGGCTCGGCCGCCGGCCGCAGGGCGTCGTTCACGGCGAGGCTGTCGGGGGCCAGGGCCGGGGCGAGGGCGACCACGTCGGCCACGCCCAGTCCCGCCGCCGGGGCGATCCGCTCGGCCTTCGCCTTCGGGTAGGAGGCCAGCTGGACGATCAGCTTGTCGCGGTCCGCTTCCTGCTTCGCCAGTGCGGCCCGAATCTTCTTGATCCGGTCCCGCACGGTGCGCAGGTCGGCGAGCGCGGCGCTGTAGCTCTGTGCGTCCATCGGGCGTTCCTTGTCCGGGGCCGGGTTCAGTCGACGGTGGCGTGAGTGGAAACGTAGGCGAGGGCTCCGCCCGAGTGGGAGGCCAGCCGTGTGCCCAGCAGTTGTTCGGCAAGCTGCCGGTCTCCGCCGGCGGGGGAGGTGAGGCGGGTGTGCGGGGTGACCAGGTCGGTGACGTAGCCGGCCAGGCAGGCATCGGGAAAGGCATGGCGGCCCTCGGAGTTCTTCTCCCACCGCTGAAGGCCGGTCAGGACGGCCACCACGTAGCCCGCGAGGGTTACCGGCAGCACTCCCCCGGCCGCGACGCTCGCCGGGTCGCACCGCCACCAGCCGCGCAGCGCCTTGAGCAGGTCCTCCGACGGGAGGTCGGCGGCGAAGCCGAGCCAGGAGCGTTCCGGTTCCTGCGTCCGCCGGGCCGCATCCACCCGCAGGACGGCGATTTCGCGGACCGGCAGCCGGTCGAGCGGCGCCTGCCGCCGCGCCTGCAGGGCCTGGACCACCTCGAGCGGGACCATGACGCGCACGCCGCGCCGGGACAGGCCCGGCAGCAGTCCGGCAGCGACGAGGCGGCGGAACGTGGTGATCGCGCAGCCGAGCTCTGCCGCGGCCTGCCCGGTCGTCAGCAGCATCCCACCCCCTCCCTACATGCAAACTCTGATATCTGATTCGGCATGAAGATTAGCGGGACCCTGAGGAACCGTCAAAGACCGGACGACCGGACCTCGCCCATCAAGCCCAGGCCTCCTGCCTGCCGACGGCTCAGGGCCGCCCCGACCACGACGACTGCCACCGAGTCGTCCATCGACACGCCGGGCACAGGTTGTCGTCGTGCTCGTAGCGCCGCTTCTCGATATATGGGTCGTTGCACCTCATTTGACAGCCCCCCAACAGCCCCGCCCCCCACACGCGGATCCTGGCGAAGAATCACGACATCCCCGACCAGCCAGAACACCCACTGCCCACAACCCGCACGAATACCGATCAACCAACCCGTGAGTCCGGCGCCGATCAGGTCGGCCAGGTCACCGGCGCCCGGCCAGGCGAACCCGATGAGCGGGCGGCAGCAGACGGCAGCGGAAACGCACCGTGTGGATCCTGGCCCTGGAGAGCGACGCAGCAGGCGGAGAAGGAGGCTCTCTTGCTGAGCCGGGACGTCGCCCAGCTCAAGCGGAGGCTGGATGACGCCGACTTCATCCGGGCCCAGGAGAAGGTCGTCGAGACGGCGAAGGAAACGGGGGAAGCGGCCCGGACCGCCCGGGACGCCGCCAAGACTGCGCACGACGTCCACCGCAAGGACGTCACCGGCCGCTGGTCCGCATTCCTCCTCGACCGCTGCGGCAGATCGATCCGGCCGTCGCAACCGCCTCCGTCGATCCGCAGGACGTCACCGTCCGGTTGAGCGAGCGGGGTGAACCCGTCAAGCCGTTCACGGACGTCTCGGCGGGCGGAAACCCGAAGGTTGCCACCCCCATCGCAGTGCTTCCGTCTCTGCGCGACCTGGGCCAGGCGGATCCCTCGGTACGGGTTCCGCTGCTCCTGATCATTGGCCCACCGCTTGCCGGCCTGGGATCCACCGGGCTGAACCACGAAACCATCCTGCACTGATCGACACCCTCATCTCCATCGCCGACGAACCCTCGCCCGACGGCTACGCCTGCCAGGTCATCGCCGCGGCCAACGGCGCACCACCTCGCGCCTGTCCCGGCGGGCGGGAGATCCACATCACCGCCGAGCGGAGGTTCTTCGACGACGCTCCCGTTCTCGACAGCCGAACGCCCTGTGCCCCAGCGGTGGTCGGGCAAGGGCAATGTCTCCAGGCCGGGACAATGGCCCTCCGTACGAGGGCCATCCCGCTGCCAGAGGTCGGTCATCGGCGGGCAGGGCGCAGCGGTCCTGGACAGCGATGTGGAGGGTGCGCAGGCGCTGGGTCCGTGTGGGGCGGACGACCTCGAACCAGTCGGCGCCAGCCGGCATCAGGCCGAGATCCTGCCCGATTCGTCTCGGCAAGACGCGCGCCCGTGGGCGGAGCCGCACTGGCTGACGCGGTTCGCTCGCCCCTGCGAGGGCACGGGACCGGATTCGGCCGGCTGATCGCGGCAGGTGCGCGGATGTCGCGGGCTGGGACATGCCCCTTGTAGCAGACGGGTAGTTGATCTCGGCGGCTCAGTCAGCGATCTCTCGCCTTGGCCGCGGCCGTCTCCCGCGGCACCGTCCAGAGCGCGGAGGCCGGTACCTCGGCTCGGCCCCTCGCCGTCCTCGACGCGATCCTCGATGCGTGCCGGGCATACGATCACGCTCGTCACGACGCGCGCACTCGGTGAGACCGCGGCCGTGCCGTCGTCGCTCCGGCCACCCAGTTCGTTTGTGGCCGCGGTGCACTCGCCGCCGCGCTCGCCAGGGTCCACGAGACCTCTCGCCGTCTGTCGGGTCAAGCCAAACGATCGCGCCCATATCCACCGCGCATGGTGCGGCGTTCGCGTCCTCCCTCGCCCGAAGCCGCCCACCCGCCGCGTAAACACGCCAGGGCCGCGACACCGCCGGTGAGACCGCTCCGGCCGATGCCGCCGACCGGTCGACGGCATCGCTGATGTCTGGCAGGGGCGTTCCGAGAGGTGTGCGGTGGGGGCGGCGCACGGCAGGTCCTGGAGGGGTCAGCCGTCGCACCAGGCGCTCATGCGGTCGGCAACGTGAGCGGTGTGGAGCGCGAGGGTGTCACCGAGCGAACGTGCCTCGTCCGCAGGGAAGTAGGCATCCAGGAGGCCGTAGAACGGCGCGTCAAGGGACAGCCGTTCCTGCACGTTTCGCGTGGGGCGGTAGTGGACCAGGGTGTTTCTGAACCCTCTGTGCGCTTGAAGGATCAGGTTGCTCGTCGGAGCGTCGAGGATGTCCTTCAACAGCGCTCGGTCCGGCGGGCGGAGCCCGGATCCGTACTGATCGTCGAGCTTGCGAAGGCTGGACAGGACGTGATGAAGGGTGATGTAGCGCAGCTTGAACAGCGTTGTCGCCGAGGAGGGAGTCGTGTCGTCGGCGAGGAGGACGTCAACGGTGTTCAGCGCGCAGGTCACGGCCGTCAAGGAGGCCTTGATCTCCTCTCGGAGGGCGGGATCGAAGCTTCGTCGGTAGTGCTTCTCGGCCCGCACCTCATTCTCGGTCAGGTCTGTTTTCTCCAGAGCATCGATCGCGCTCCGTCCCTGCCAGGGCAGGCCCTCTGCCGCCGCAGCGATGTAACTGCCCTGTTCCACGGCGACGGCATGCAGCCTTGGACCGAGCTCGTCCTTGCTCTTGAAGGCCTGTGGGGGGAAGGCGAGGAAGAATCCGGCTGTGTGCGAGGTGGAAACGAGTCTGCCGCGGAAGCGCCACAGGACGAGATCCTTTTCCAGCGGCCGGGCCAGCGGCAGCCAGGTGTTGTCGAGGAATTCCTGACGGTGTTCCTCGATGATGCGCCGGAAGTCGGCGCCGACATCGTCCAGTTCCTTGTGCTTGTCGTCGTAGAGCTTGACCCCTGCACAGCCCGGAAGAGGCTGTTCGTGCGGCTTTGGGCGTGGTCTGGGACCGCGCCGGCCGTGTACCACCGGCCCCTTGGCCGGCCCGCCTTCCAGCACGACGAACAGTTCGCCGCCCTGCAGCGGCAGCCATGCCGGGCCCCTCGAGGCCAAGGCTCACGTCCCGTCCTGCGACCAGACCCCGCGCCGACGCTCTGCCGATCGGACACCGCCCCGCAGGTCATGGGCGATGACCGCGTTCTCGTCACCCTGCCCGAACCGCTCCGCCGCCTCCGGCCGCAACTTCTCGCGAAGGGCCCGCCGTTCGTCGGTCGGCCCGCTCCCTTGCGCACACCTCACGCACTGGGCATGCCGCAGGGATCACGAGACGACGGCCTCCACGACACCACCCCTGGAAGTCGGTAGGTGTGCCGGCGCGTTCCGTGCCGGTCGAAGGGGCAGGCGTGAGGCTGGTTCCCGGGGTGGTGGACATGCCCGCAGCGCCGGCATCGTTGCAGGTCGTCGATCGCTTGGGCGCAGGTGAAACAGAAGGTGACGGGCGGGTCCGGCGCTGCGGCTGTCGCCGCTCCGGCGACCAGGGACGGCTGGGTGGCAGTCGGGGCGATGCTCGGGGATCCACGAGTCATTGTCCGTGGACGATATTTTGCCGTGCTCGACCACGTAGAACGTGTAGCCCGATGCGAACTGGTGCGGTTCCTGGGCGATGTCGCAGAAGCAGCACGCCACGGTGGACCCGCCGCGACGGCCGTCGGAGGCGACGAGTGCCCACTGGAAGCAGTCGGGGCGCTGCAGGGTTCGGTTCCGTGCCGAGGACCGGCGCGAGGTCTCGCATGCGCTCCGCCGCATAGGCCTGGATCATGTGCAGGCCGCCTCGGATGCGCTCCATGGCGATCTCGGCCTCGGCGCGTTGCTGGTCCTCGAGGTGGGGCAGCAGGTGGGTCTCGATGAAGCCGATGAGGAAGTTGAGAACCTGCGCTGTCGTGGTCTCTGCTTTCCCTGCGTCGGCGTTGTCACCGACCAGGCCGTAGTGCTGCAAGGCGTTACGGCTGCGCGCGAGGTCCGACAGGGCCTTCTTCTCGCGGACGCCGAAGGGGATTGCGACGATGTTGGTGAGCCGCTGCCGGGTCTCTTCGGGGCTGCAGCTGGAGAAGGAGCCGTCTGTGAGGGCCTGCCGGGTAGCTGTCCCCGGCTGTGCGAAGACCAGGCTCCAGTGCTCGATCTGAAGGCGGGCTTTGAGGAGTACCTCTGTTCCCGCGGCGAGGTGCAGTACCGCGTACTTCAGGTTGCGGGCGCTGATCGGACCGTCCTCGCTCTCCAGGTGTTCGATCACGCTGACGAGGTAGTCCAGACCGTTCTCGACCGGGGAGAAGTGCGGGTCACCGGCAAGCTCCGACCGGCGTATGCGGTAGCGGGGTGGCTCCACGGGAGGGTCGTAGAGGGCCCTGGGCGCGTCGGAGGAAGCCCAGCCGTCAGGCACACGCGCGACGTGTGCCCCGGCCTCCGTCACGGTCTCCGGACGGGTCTCTTACATGGCGGCGCGCGCCCGGAGCCGGGTCGCGGAGACGGTCGCTTCGCCGCCGAGGCCGGAGGGGACGTCCCCCTCGTGCCAGGCATCCGGGGTGACGGACCCGCCCAGCTGCTCGGGCGACTGCTTCCCGTCCTCGTCGCTCATGCGCCTTCCGTCTCCGCCCGAGATCCTACGGCCCCTACCTCAAGGGAGCTTGATCGGCGCCACGTGACTGAGGTGATGGTTCGCGCCGGGTTTGCGCCGGCTGCGGTGCCCGCAGCAGGCAGCGTCGCCGTCGGCACCGGGTATCGGCATCGAGGTGGGCCGGTCCGGGTCCTGCGCTCCGTGGCGGTGGCCGCCGTGCCGAGGAATTCCGTGATCTGTGCCCTTCCCGCCGGGTGTCCGTTGCTCGCCGATTCAGGAAGCGTCCGGCGTCGGTGGAGACGGCCCGGAAACCTGCCTGTCCGGCACCGGCGCTGGGTGCACGGTGGAAGGTGTGCGGGGCGCGTCGGCAAGCGTGCTTTGTGCCAAGGGGCGATGTCCGACGTTGGGGTGGTCTGGGGCTCTCGACGTGAGGAGGAAGTCTCAGGGGCATGCCGGCCGGCACAACGGGGATCTTCGTGCTGACACCGGGGCTGGTCGGGATCCGTATCACGGCCGCGGCCACGGGGACCGCCCAGCGTATCTCCCGGCTGTGACTCTCCAGCACGCATCCGGTCAGGCATGTCCCGGTGAAGGCGCAGTGCGCGTCGAGGTAAGGGAGTTCGGGACCTTCCCCGTCGTGTGCAGGCGGGGGTGAGCCGGCGTTCGTGGGCGTCGCGGACGGCTTCGCGGGTTCCCCTGGGGTGAGCAGGGGGATGCTGCGTCGTTCCGTGGTGTGAACCGCAGGGCGGGCCCCGCGGCTCAGGCAGGGGGTGTTCTCCCTGACCGGTCGTACGGCGGCGCCGGACGACAACCTCGACGTGTGCCGGCGAGGCGAGGCGGGTGTGGGCTGCCGCCCATGGGTCTCTCTTGAGGCGGCAGGAGCCGGGCGGCCGTCTTCGGGCGGCTCCGGTGGGGGCGTCTACGGGTAGACACCGAGTTCGTAGTGGGAGACGCCGGGGTGGACGGTCGCCCCGGCGTCGATGTCGACTTCACCCCAGGGGCGGGAGGGCAAGGAGATGTCGACGAAGGTGCCGCCGCAGCCCTCGCAGCATTCGAAGTGGTCCTGCCACGCGGTCACGTCCGTTTCGCCGGTCGGGTTGCGCATCGTGTGGAGGTCGTGACCGTTGCACTCGTCGTTCGGACAGGGCTCGCCGTGCCCGCAGTCAGGGCTGCCGCAGGGGCAGGGGCTGGTGCATTCCACCGGTTCCCAGTCCTGGGTCGTCACCGCACGGTCGCGTGGTGATCGACGATCGTCGGTCAAGGCCATCACGACGTCCCGCCGGGAGCGGCCAGTGGCTTGTGCCACCGCGTCGGTGAGTGCCACGACGTCCGGGAGTTCGGGGTCAAGGCCCGAGAGCCACACTGTCGGTGGTGCAGACAGGTCCTCACCGTTGCGGTAGAGCCGGGCGAAGAAGGAGCCGGTTGCAGTGTCGTATCCCCAGTCGCTGGCCAGATCCCATCCGAGAAGCGGCACAGGACGTGTGAAGTCTTCCCGGACGCGGTGTCCCGGGGGAACGTAGAGTGCCGTCATCCGGTGCCAGCGGCAGTGCGTCTGGTCGCCCTGCACGATGTCGGTACATGTGTCGTCCAGGGCCGGGTTCCCCCGGCAGCGCCGTCTGGAGCGGTGGTTGCGGCAATACGTCTGCGTCACCGGGATCAGCTGAGTGCACTGCCTCTCCCCCACGCCGCCGGGGGAAAGACAGCGCTGACGGTGCGCGGCTGCCGGATGCGGGTTGGCCACGCTTCCGCCGGCCCGCTGTCGTTCGATCTCACGGTGGATGCGGGCGACGCTCTCGTTGCGGGCTGATCCGGCGAGCTGGTAGACGGTGCCTCGGGTCGTCAGCAGGTGTGTGAAGGCGTCCGGGGTGAGTTGCGGCTCGGTCAGCAGCCGCAGTTCGTCCTCGCCGACGGCGTGCTCCACCGTTTCGCTCCGGCGCGTCCGACTGCGAAGTCGTCTGCTGGTGAGCAGCTCGTTCCAGAACTCGAGCATGAGCTCGCAGTCGTCCGACACCGGCTGGAACAGCCACCGTTCCTCAGCGTCGTGGATCGTCCGGATACCGTGGTGCGCCTCGGTCCGCGACTCCTGCTTGGCGCGCTCGCGCAGTCCCTGTGCACGGGCCAGGGTGGTCAGGTCGAGCCCTGCGGCACGCGGTGTACCGCCGGTGACCAGGTGCCGGGCGAAGTAGAGCGTGTCGACCGTCTTCGCGACCAGCCGACCGACGTCGACCAGATCGCCGTAGGTGCGCAGGCACCGGTAGTCCCCGTCGAACAGGTTGTGGCCGATGACGAGGTCGACGCCCTCGACGGCGGCGTCCAGGTCCGACAGGTTGTGGTCCCGGTAGGTGTGGAAGGCCGTGCGCTGCCACACCTCCCGTCCGGAGCCGGCGGGGCTCTCCTGCCGCTGCATCACCATGAAGCCCACGACGTCGATGTCCCAGTGCTCCGGCAGCCGGCTGCCTGCCACACGGGCGTAGTCCACATCCAGCACACCCACCGTGCGGGGCACCCCGGGCTGCAGTTCCTTGAACGCGGGTGTGTTGTAGCCGCTGATGCGGCCCCCGTAGCGGTCCGGATCCACGACGTCAGGGTCCGGCGCCGCGACAGGGGTCCATGTCTCCATGATTTCGGCGCCGGCCCAGGCGCACTCGGCTGCGCCACGTGTGCACACGGAGTGTGCCGCGTACAGGGCGAACCCGCGTCGGCGGGCGTCCAGGGCCTGGGGGTCGTCGGCGAGTTGCGCCTCGGAGAACACCCAGATGTAGATCGGGACCTCCTGGTCGGATCGCAGGTACCACCCTGCCTCGAGTGGGGCGCGCGGGGCGTCGGCCCGGGCGGAGAAGTCTGAGATGCAGCCGTCCGGAGCCTGCGCCGTGAACTCGAGGAAGGGCTGGCCTGATTCCTTCATGTGGTCGATGAGCGCCTGGAATCCCCACCCACGTGAAGGGACCCTCGGACCGCCGAGTCCGATCGTGGAGGGCAGTGGCTCGCGCCGGGGAACCGCGCTCGTACTGCGAGCTCGCGACGGCTTCCTCTTCCGTTTCTTGGGCATGCCACGGACTGTAGACCTCCGGCAACGGCGCGAACCCATCAGCGCCATGGGCGAGGTCGGGTCTGTGACGGCGCTGGAGGCGCCCTCGCTTCGCCGGCCCGGGACCCGCATCGGCGCCCTGCCCGAGTGCGCAAGAAGCACATGGGCGGACATGCTTCGCCCCACCGGCAAGCCGTGGGGCTGCGAACCGCTGCAAGCCGATCCGGGACGGAACTGACCTTCACCGGAAGTCTGCATGACAGAACGAACGCGAGCGGGGTGTTTCGTCGATGCCGGTGGAGCGCGCCAGGTCGATGCTCTGCGCCCCGCGGCAGGCAGGGGGGATCCGTGGGCGTTCAGGGTCAGACGGTTCCAGCCCGGCTCAGCCCCGCGCCAGCGGGGTGTGCTCCGGCCTTGGAGGCGCGAGACCTGTGGCCGAAGGCCTACGTCCCGCGCCGGCGCGGGTGCTCCGCACACCCGGTCCGTGACCGTCACGGGATCACGCCGCGGCCCCGCGCCGACGGCGTGCTCCGTCGCTCAAGGGCATCATGGACGGCTTCTCGGGCCGGCACTGCGCAGCAGGATGCTTCGTACAACACCCGGGCCGAGGCTCTTGGACGAGCGCTGGTGGCACCGACCACGCGCGGCTCGTTCGCGCGGCAACAGGACCCAGCGAGACTCAGCGGTATGTCGGTGAAGGCGCAGGAGACAGGCAGCTCAGGGGATGCCGGGCTGCCCGCCTGCAGCAGGGGAGCGCGTGGCCGGTGCACGCTCGACCACAGCATGAGCCGAGCCCCCTCACAACACGCTGTCCGCGTGCAACCGATTCCGACGGGACAGACCACCGGCGTGCCACCAGATCCTGCGGGATCGTTCCAGGCTGCTGTCACCGCCTGACGCACTCCGGCATGTGCGTCGTGAGTCAGGGCGTGGCGCACTGCCTGCGGCAGGTCTTCCGCTCGGTGGGCTACGGCGGCTCGTACCCGTGGTGCCGGATCGGCCGCCGGCACGGTCAGGAACGGATCGGTTCATGGCAGCCGGGCCACCGCGATGACGCACACGTGTCCGACGAGTCCACCAGCAGCGGAAGGCGCCCCGGGCCGGGGAGCTTGGGGAGCGCCGCACGACACTGCCGGACACTCCGCCGGCAGGGATGCTCCGGGAGCCCGGCGAGGGAGCCTGGGAGTCCGAGCCCGCCGCGCTCCGGTCGTACCGGCGGGCGACCGGGCACCCCGCGCCCCGCCAGGACACGGTGCGGGACGAGGGCGAGGCTGCCCATCGGGCAGCACATGGCCAACCCCCGGCGCAAGGGCGGGCTCGGGAAGGACCCGAAGCACGCGGCGGAGCCTGCGGAGCAGCCGCCGGCGATCGACCCGGACCGCAACCGCCCGTGGCCGCTGAACCGGCGGCGGCACTACAGGGTGCTCGCCGACCCGGCCGACGCCGACGGCGTCCTTCCCCACATCGCGCCGGCGCCACGACCAACAGCGATGACATCGGCACCTGGAGACGGCGGCAGCAGGAGCCGGACACATGGGCGCAGCTCCTGCCGAGGCCCGCGTGCGGGGCCGAGCACGGGGCCGGACCGGTCAGGAATCGAGAAGCCCCGGCCGCTGCCCGGCCCCTGGCGTGAAGGACATGGCAACCACCACGACCCTCGCGTCCGTCACCCTCGAGGTGGCCGACCCCCAGACCGCCCGCCGCTTCTACGAGGCCCTCGGCGTGAACACGTCCATACGCCTGCGGGCCTCCGAGGCGCACTCGAGCGGATTTCGCGGCTTCACCCTGGCGCTCACGGTGTCCGGGCCGGCCACCGTCGACGGCTTCCCCGCCGCCGCGGACGCCGGGGCCGCGGTGCTGAAGCCCGCCACGACATCGCTGTGGGGGTACGGCGGCGTCGTCCGGGCCCCCGACGGGACGATCTGGAAGATCGCGACCTCGGCGCGGAAAGACACCGGCCCCGCCACCCGCGAGATCGACGAGATCGTCCTGCCCCTCGGCGTCCAGGACGTGAAAGCCACCAAGCAGTTCTCCGCAGGCCGGGGCCTGACCGTGGCCAAGAGCTCCGACGGCAAATACGCCGAATTCGCCCCCGCTCAGGCCGGCACCGTCAAGCCGGCGTCGTACACGCGCAACGCGCCGGCCAAGGACCTCGGCGTCCCCGGCCGACGGCACCGCCTCACACCACACCGCCCTCGGCAGCACCGCAGACGCCTTCACCGACCCGGACGGCTTCGTCTGGGAAACCGCCGCACCGCCCGCCCCCACACCGTCCTGACCCCCGATCCTGCACTTCCGCACCACCGCGTCTCCCCTTCCACAGCAGGAAACCTGCCATACCGTCCACGAAACCGCCCGCCGAGAAGCACGACGGACTCACCGCCGAGGAACGGGCCGCGATGAAGGAACACGCACACGAACAGAATGAAGGCAGCGGCGCGGCGCGGACCGTCCCGGACGGAGAAGGAGACGGCAGCGGAGCACAACATGCCCGCGAAGATCACCGCATTACCGCAAACGGCCCGGGATCCCCGCCGAACGGATCCACGAGATCGTCACGACCACCACTCCCGACCTCACACCCAAACCCTGCTACGGCATGCCCACATACGCCAGAGACACCAAAGCCGTCCGCCACCCCCAGAACACACACAACCTCACCACCCGCTACGCCACACGCGGCCTCAGCGACCAGACGACACCCGACAACGGCACGATGTGGCCCACCACCTCCACACTCAACAAACCCACCACAGGCGACGAACAGTTCATCAGCGCCCTCGTGAAAAAGGCAGCCGGCTGAGGCCCTGCTCTACGTGGTGAGGCCTCGTCGGCCCCGGTATGGGGTGAAGTACCGGGAGTTGGGTTGTTCCGGACGGGCTGCGGGATCGCGAAATCGCTGCTCCCGTACCTGGCCTTGACCGCGCGCAAAAGGAATCGGCTTCCGCGCGGTCAAGGCCCGGGCTCGTCCGGGGCTGCTCCGGCCCGGCTGTCGCAGGAGTCAGGCGGCCGTCTCGCGGGCGGTGATGTGGCCCTCGCGCAGGGCGAGGTGCGTGCCGGTGAAGTGGGAGCGCATTCTGCGGTCGTGGGTGACGAGGATCAGGGAGCCTCGGTAGGCGGCCAGTGCTTCTTCCAGTTCTTCGACGAGGGCGGGTGCGAGGTGGTTGGTGGGCTCGTCGAGGAGCAGCAGGTCGACCGGGTCGGTCACGAGGCGGGCCAGTTCGATCCGGCGCCGCTGGCCGTAGGACAGTTCTCCGACGCGTCGGCGCAGATCGTCCGGGCTGAACAGGCCGAGCGCGAGCAGCGTGTCGGTGTGTTCTTCCGGGGCGCCTGGCCGTCCCGCGGCGAATGCCTGGGCGACGGTCAGCCCGGGCGGCCACGGTGTCTCCTCCTGACGCAGGTGTCCGATGCGTCCGGGGACGTTCACCGAGCCGCTGTCGGGTCGTAGTTCTCCGGCCAGGACGCACATCAGGGTGCTCTTGCCGGCTCCGTTGGGGCCGGTCACCAGCAGCCGCTCGCCGGGCCGGACGGACAGGGACGGGACGTGGAGGCGCTCACCGACGTGCACGTCGGTGAGCTGGGCCGCGGGGGCCGTGTTCCCGGCGGCGAGGCTGGTGGTGATGCGTGCGGTGAGGACGAGCGGCTCGGGGGGCGGTGTCACGGGGTTGCCGGTCAGCCGTTCGACCCTCTCCTTGGCGTTGCGGATGCGGACCGTCGCGCCGTGCCCGCGTCCGCGTGCACGGAATCCGCCGTGGCCGAAGACGCTCAGCGGCATCTTGCGCAGAATGGCGTCCAGGCGCGCCACATTGGATTCGGCGAGTTGCCGGTTGCGGGCGAGTTCGGCGCGCCAGTTGTCGTACTCCTGCATCCGTCGTCGGCGTTGTGCGGCCTTCGCGGTGAGGTAGCCGTCGTAGCCGTTGCCGTGGCGGGAGACCTGGGCGGAGTCGACCTCCAGGATGGTGGTGGTGAGGCGTTCGAGGAACTCCCGGTCGTGGCTGACGGCGATGACCGTTCCCTTGTGCCGGCGCAGGTGTGCCTCCAGCCAGCCGATCGCTTGGTCGTCCAGGTCGTTCGTCGGCTCGTCCAGGAGCAGCAGTTCCGGTGCCGAGGCCAGCGTGGCGGCCAGGGCCAGACGGGACCGCTCGCCGCCGGACAGGGTGGCCAGCCGCCTTCCACGATCCAGGTGCGGAAGCCCGAGCCCGTGCAGGGCGATGCCCACCCGGGTGTCCGCCTCGTATCCGCCCCGGGCCTCGTACTGCTCGACGAGCGCGGCGTAGCGCGCATGCGCGGGGCCGGGCTGCGGTTCCGGTGCCGTCGCCAGGTCGGCTTCCGCACGGCGCATCCGCGATTCGAGCGCGCGCAGGTCGGCCAGGGCCCGGTCGACCGCATCCTGAACGGTGGCGTCGGGCGGGAGTCGCAGCGTCTGCGCCAGGTATCCGGTGCCGCCGGGCGCCGCCACGGTCAACTCGCCGCTCTCGAAGCGCTCTTGCCCGGCGATGATCCGCAGCAGCGTGGACTTTCCGGACCCGTTGTCGCCCACGACGCCGACCTTCTCACACGGCTTGACGGTGAGGCACACCCGATCGAGTACGACGTGGTCGCCGTATCGCTTGGTGAGGTCGTGGAGCGCGAGTTGTGACGTACGCATGGTGCTGTTCCCCCGTTCTCGGCCGGGCCGGTCGAAGTCGTTCACTGGCATGCGCGTGCGCACCGGGCGGGCCGGGGCGCAGCGGGGCTGGGGAGGGGGCAGCGGGGGTTCTATGAGGCGTCTCCTTCGGTGAGAGGGGTGCGAGAGGGTGAGAGGGCGGTGGCGGACGAGGCGCGGGCGTGCGGGCGTCGTCGCGGGATCAGGGGGTGGCCGGTGCCGCCCACTCGACGAACTGGACGATCACGCCGTTGGGGTCGGTGATCTGGAAGAGGCGTTCGCCCCACGCCTCCTCCCGCAGCGGCATGGTGATCTCCACACCCGCAGCGATCAGGCGCTTCTCCTCTGCCCGAACGTCCGTGACGGTGAAGGCGAGGATCAGGCCGCCGGCGTGCTGGTCCGCCGGCAGCACCTGCGTGCCACGGGCCAGCAGAACGATGTCGACGGCACCGTCCTCGCGCGCCAGGGACGCGAAGCCTTCGGCGGCGGCCTGTTCGGTGTAGCCCAGGTGGGTGGTGAAGAACTGCTGGGAGGCGGCTACGTCGTCGACGGTCAGCGACACGGTGGAGGCGATGATCTGCAAGGTGTGTCTCCTCATGGTTGCGGGCCGGGGGCGTTGTGATGTCGATCGTCGGGATGCGGAGGGGGGCGGGGCCGGGCAAGAGGCTCAGGTATAGGGATGCCCCTTCTTCGCCCCGTAGCAAACTTACGACAGATGTAAATTTAGCTCTAACCCCTCAGGAGTGTCAACGTAAAAATGCTACGGATGTAAAGTTGTCCTCATGGCTACCGACAGCACCTCCCCCGCGCCCCCGGCCGGCCTGCGGGAATCCAAGAAGCAGGAAACCCGGCAGCTCATCTCCGACCACGCCACCCGCCTGTTCATCGCCCAGGGTTTCGAGCAGACCACCATCGCCGAGATCGCCACCGCCGCACGGGTCGCCAAGAAGACGGTGTCCAACTACTTCCCGCGCAAGGAAGACCTGGCCCTGGACCACCAGGACGCCTTCATCGCCTCCCTGGCCGACACCGTGACCGCCCGCCGACCCGGCGAGTCCGCCCTGACGGCACTGCGCCGCGCCTTCACCGACGGCGCCACCGCCGCCGATCCGGTCGCCGGGTTCTCGGGCCCCGCCTTCGCCCGCATGGTCGCCGACAGCCCCACGCTCTCCACCCGCCTGCGTGACCTGCACGACCTGCGCGAGGCAGCCCTGGCCGACGCCCTGGCCACGGCCACCGGTGCGACCCCCGACGACATCACCCCCCGCGCCGCCGCCGCACTGCTCGGCGCCGTGCACCGCACCCTGTTCCAACGCATCCAGGAACTCACCCTCACCGGCCACGACAACGCCCAGATCTCAGCCATCGTCACCGCAGAAGCCGATAAAGCCTTCGACTTGCTGGAACCCTCACTCACCCACTACGCCGCCGGCCGGACCACGGACGACACGCCCGCTTCCGCGTGACACCAGGGAGCGGGCAAAGACGTGTTCGGCCGCCCGCAGGACGGCCGGTGCGGCAATCGTCCTGCTCAGGTCCTCGCGACGAATCCCCGACAAGGCGAAAGGGACCGCCCCCTCATAGACGGGAGCACGCCGTGCCCGGGTCGAGGCCGTTGCCGAGCAGGTCAGCCAGGCAGGCGCCCGATCATGTGGCAGTTCCGTCCGCAGGCTCGGGGTTCGGCTGTGGGGGCGTGTGTGTGGTGAGTGCGGCGCGGGCGAGGTCGCGTAGCCAGGTGTGGGCCCGGTCGGTGTCGTAGCGCTGATGCCACGACAGGTGGATCGGCGCCGACGGCAGGTCGAGCGGGACGGGGAGTACGGCCAGGCCGGAGCCGGCGACCGCTGAGCGGAGGGTGGCTTCGGGGAGGCAGACCACGAGGTCGCAGCCGCGCACGAAGTCCAGGGCGGCGGCTTCGGTGGGCGCGGTGGCCACCACGGTGCGGGTCAGGCCGAGCTGTGCGAGGGCGTCGTCGACGGCGTTGCTGAGGTTTCCGCGTCGTGAGACGGAGAGGTGTCCGGCCTCGGCGTAACGCTTCGCGGTGACGGTCTTCACCCGGGTGAGGGGGTGCCCCTCTCTGACGGCGATCACGAGAGGGCTCTCGCCGACCTTCTCGGCACGTATGTCGGGTGCGCTCACCGGGTTCGCGTTGGCTTCCAGATCGACCTCGCCGCGCCGCAGTCCGGGGGTGTCGGTGGCCGTTTCCGCAACGAAGCGCAGACGCACGCCGGGCGCCTGCGCGCGCACGGCCGACAGCAGTGCGGGACCGCTCAGGGAGAGCAGGGAGTCGTGCCAGCGCAGGGTGAAGGTGCGTTCCAGGGTGGCCAGGTCGAGTTCACGGCTGGGGGCCAGTACCCCCTGGACCTGGTGCAGGAGTTCGTGCACCTGCTCGCGGACGGCGATCGCGTACGGCGTCGGCGTCATCGTCCGGCCGGTGCGCACCAGGATCTGGTCGCCGGTCGTGCGCCGGATGCGGCCCAGGCTCCGGCTCATCGCGGGCGCGGTGACGTGCAGGCGCGCGGCCGCCCCGGCCACGCTCTCCTCCTCCAGCAGCGCGTCGAGCGCGGTCAGGAGGTTCAGGTCCAGTTGCATGAGAGTAATCCTAGGCGTGCTTTACATGCATTTGAAGTTAGTCATCGGGCTGTCTACCGTCGAGGGAGAGCGCAAGAACACGGCCCACGCAACGTGGCCCGACCTACCTCATCCCCCTTTCCTCGCAAGGGAGTTCCGCCATGCCAGAAACGCTTCGGACCACCGACTCCACCAACTACACCGACGTGGTGAGCGAGACCGCGAACGCCGTGCGCGCGGCCGGTGCGGCGCTGCGCGAGCGTTTCGGGGACGTGGTCCGTCCCAGCAGCCGCGACGAGCTGATGCGCGCGCTGGCCGACAACGACGACACGGCCCTCGCCGTCCTGCGCCCCCGCCTGACGCGCCTGCGTCCGAACGCCGGCTGGGTGGAGGAGGAGTTGGACGGCGGGGCGCTGCCGCCCGGCGAGTGGTGGGTCGTGGATCCGGCCGAAGGCAACATCAACCATCTGCACGGCCTGCCGGAGTGGGCGGTGACCGCCACCCTCGTGCGGGACAACCGGCCCGTGCTCACCGCGGTCCACCTGCCGCTGACGGGCGAGACCTACACCGCGCTCACCGGCGCGGGCGCCCACCTCGACGGACGGCGGCTGCACGTCTCCCCGGCCACGGACCTCTCCCTGAGCGTCGTGGCCACGAGTCAGGCCCGGCCGGACGAGGACGAGACGGTCGTACGGCGCGTCGGCTCCTCGATCACCGCGATGCTCTTCGACGCGCTCGTCGTGCGTACCGCCGTGCCCGCGACGCTGCACCTGCTGAACGTGGCCGCCGGCCGGATCGACGCCTTCTGGCAGTTCTCCGGCGCTCGCGCGGACCTGCTGCCCGGCGCGCTGCTCGTCACCGAGGCCGGCGGACGGCTCTCCGACACCCAGGGCCGCCCCTGGAACCCGCAGAGCGACAGCTTCCTGGCCGCCGCGCCCGGGGTCCACGCCGCGGCCGTCGCCACGCTCTCACGCTGACCACGCATCACGACCGCTGAACACGTATCACGACCAACGAACGGAAGGACCAGCGCATCATGACCACGATCGCAGTTCTCGGGAACGGCCGCGTCGGCGGCAGCCTGGCCACAGCCCTCACCCGGGCAGGGCATGAGGTGACCGTCGCGGACCGCGCACCGGGGGCCGCCGCGGACGCCGTCCGGACGGCCCGGATCGTCATCAACGCCACCCCGGGCGCCGACTCGCTGGACCGGCTCGCCGCCCTGCGCGAGGAGCTGCGCGGCACGATCCTCGTCGACGTCTCCAATGCCACCGTCGACGGACCGGACGGTCTGCCCGCCGACCTGATCTACCCCGGCTCCAGCCTTGCCGAGCAACTCCAGCAAGCTCTTCCCGAAACGTACGTCGTCAAGACCCTCAACACCATGCTCTTCCCGGTGATGACCGCACCCGCCGCCCTCACCCAGGCACCCGACGCCTTCCTCTCCGGCGACGACCCCCAGGCCAAGCAGACCATACGCGAACTGCTCACCGACCTCGGCTGGCGCCCGGAATGGATCACCGACCTCGGCGGCATCGAGACGGCCCGCGCCACGGAGGCCGCGATACTGTTCGTCCCGCACGTCATTCGCTCCAGCGGATTTGCGCCCTTCGCGATCTCGATCGCCCGCTGACCGGGACGCCCTGAGCCCGGGGCGGGCGGGACCACACGCGCCGGAGGCAGACGGAGACGGCGACCCTCGGCCGATACCGGACCACTAGCGCAGTCAACGCTGGCGCTGGCCGGTGCACCGAGGTGACCGGCGCCAGGCAGCACAAGCGCGACGGTCTCACGCTGCGCGCTCCCGACGGCCCGTCCCGCGCCCACTCGGTCCCAGGCCACAGCCCAGAAGGCAGGCGGTGGCCGCGACTGACAGGACGGCCCCCGCCCCCGGACACACCAGGCCGAACAGCCGGAAAGCCAGGGCTCTCCGACCGGCTACGGAACAGGGCGAAGGCACCCGCCACTCCCCCGGGTCGCCGACCGGGGGATCTCGTCCACTGGATGCCCGGCTCCCGGCGGATGCCCAACGAAGCGCATCTCTGGGTACGGTCCCTGGCGGGCGCACTCGGCAAGAAGCCCGGTGAGGCCCTCGACATGGCGGGTGTGCGGCGACGGTTCCTCTCGCATACCCAGCACGAGAGCTACCTCGCCGTACCCGCGGGCCCCGGCAAGGTCACCGGTCACCGAGTCGAGCACGTCATGAGGACGCACCCGCTTTTGCTCCAACAGTTCCACCCGCGCCGGGAGGACAACGCCGTCCGGCGGCGGGACGAGCCGCGCACGTGCCGCCTATCTCCCGGACCGCCGTTCCCGGAGAGCCGTCGGCGGGCTCGTGCCATCGGGCCGTCGGTACAGGGCAGGCGTCACGCGGGGGCGCCCAGCGGTGGGTGCTCGAGCACGCGGGGCTTGTACTCGACGAGCTGGATGCCGCCGTCGAAGGTGCGGTGCTCGGTCATCTCGAGGGCGACGTCCGGATAGCCGTCGTAGATGCGTTCCTCGCCCGTCGCTCCGGTGATCACCGGGAACATGCCGACCCGGAAGCGGTCGACGAGGCCGGCGCGCAGCAGGGACCGGCTCAGGCTGAGGCTGCCGATCGTGCTGAGGAGCCCCGTACCGCTCGACTTCATGGCGCGGACCGTCTCGACGGCGTCGTCGCGCACGAGCGTGCAGTTGGCCCACGTCAGCGGCTCCGCGAGCGAGGAGGAGAACACCACCTTGGACGCCTGCGTCAGCTCGTCGACGGACGCCTCTTCCTCGGGCCGGAACTCGTCTTGTCCAGGCGGGACCTCACCTGAGGCGAAGCCCGACATCAGGCGGTAGGTGTTCGCTCCCATCAGGTAGGTGACCTCGGGCTGCTCACCGAGCCAAGCGAGGTACTCCGGGCCCTCGAGACCCCAGAACCCGGGCCATCCCTGTCCCGATGCGTAGCCGTCGAGGGAGGTGATGAAGTCGACGAGAAGCTCCGACATGGCGGGGTCCTTTCCTGAGGTGTCATGAGCTTGGACCTGCCGGGGGCCACAAACTCATCGGCCGCGCCGTGGAGCAACGAGAAACCCATGGGGCGCGGCCGGTCAGGGCCCCGAGCCCTAGTGATTGCACTATGCATGCAGTCAGGGGCTGATCTCCACGCTTTGGGGAACGGCGATGCGAGTTCTGCCAAAGCCCCAGCTCAGCTCCACCCGCGAACGGCCGTTGATCGGGACGACCTCGTAGTCATGGAGCGCCTCACCTGCGCGCGTGCCCTGGCCGCGTCGTAAAGGCGAAGGGCTCCGGCGTTGCGGAGTGGATCAGTTTCCGGTGGAGAACGGCATGGCATCGGCCCATTCCCAGAAGGCGCGGTCCGCGGCCACCTCGCGCTTCATGACCTCGTACAGGTCTGAGGGGTCTCTGTCCGCCGGGATGTCCACTGCGACGTGACGGTCGCCGCTCCACTCGCTGAGAAGACCTGCGGCGCTGATCTCGGCCCTGATGCGGTCCGTCGTCTCGACCAGTCGCCCGGGGTCCGGGGTGGGCATCAGCAGCATGCGCAGGACACGATGCGAGGACCGCTCCACCACCTCGCTGACCTCGTCGTTCTCCGACAGACGTACCCGGTGCCCCAGGGCGAGGCCGTACGTCCGGAACGGGATGCAGGCGACGGAGTAGACCCCGTCACCGACGGGCTTGAGCCATAGCTGTTCCTTCTGGCCGTCCAGCCCGAAGGGGGCCAGGTCAGCGTGCGCGATGTAGTTGTGCTGATCCCGTCCGACCGGTTCGTCATGGACGATGAAGACTGTCATGCGCTGCCTTTCCTGTGCCTCGGCCCCATGATGCCGTGGCCGTTCGACGGCATCTTCA
Organism: Streptomyces sp. CAI-85; assembly: GCF_013363615.1. Lineage (NCBI taxonomy): Bacteria > Bacillati > Actinomycetota > Actinomycetes > Kitasatosporales > Streptomycetaceae > Streptomyces > Streptomyces sp. CAI-85. Next base: position 60,137 of record NZ_JAANNX010000023.1, read on the forward strand.
GAGGGGGCGTCAGCGCCAGTCGCCGAACCTTTCGAAGTACGCCTCCAAGGGGCGCACGCTGGTCGACTCGACGGCGGCCCGCTGCGCCTCCCAGTCGCCGGCCAACGCTTCGACCAGCACCTCGGCGGCCCTCGGGGTACCGATCACCTTGCGCAGGCACTCCTCGCGTCGGGAACCGTCGAAGTGGACGAGCGCGGTGCGCGCCAGGTTGTAGGCGCGGCTCGTACCGCTCAGGCGGTACGGCGGATACGGGCGGAAGCGGTGTGTCAGCCGTGCCCCCGGAACGGCCAGCACGTCGAGCCCGGCCCGCCAGGTCCGGAGGCTGAAGTCCACGTCCTCGAGGCCGAGTTCGCGGAAGGCGTCGAAGCCGCCCAGGCGGCGGAACGTCGCCCTGCGTACCGCGAGGCAGCCGCCCGGTGCGAGGGGCACGGCGTACGGGGCGCCGCCGTCGGGTTCGGGAGGCAGCCAGCGGGTCCGCAGGTGGGCGTCGATCAGCCGCGCCCCGCAGCCCGCCGCCTCGCTGGCGGCGTCGGAGACGGTGGGCGCGAGGACGGCGCCGGGTCCGGCGTCCAGGGCCGTCCGCAGGCGTGCCAGGCAGTTCCGCTCAAGGCGGCAGTGTGCGTCGAGGAACACCAGGTGCGTACCGCGGGCGAGCCGGGCGCCCGCGTTGCGGGCCGCGGCGACGCCGCTGCGCCGGATGCGGTGCACGACGACGCCGCGGGCCCGCCACTCCTCCCGTTCCAACGGGGCGCAACTGCCGTCCGTGCCGCCGTCGTCGACGACGATCGTCTCGTCCGGGACGACGGCTCCGGCGTACACCGATTCGAGGGTCGTGTGCAGTTCGGCGCCCTCGTCCAGCGTCGAGACGATCAACGACACCGAGGACGCAGCAGGACTCATGTCAGCGGTGGCCCGGGAGTGCCGGGCGGGACGCCCCCGGGCGGCAGGGTGGCGACGAGGTCGATCAGGCCCGGGAGGAGGGCCGCGTGCCTGAGCGAGTCCCGCAGGTAGGCCGTCAGCCCGGCGGTGAGCGCGAAGTGGTAGGAACCGAGCCGGTCGAGCTCCCCGCCGTCCAGGTCCAGGGCCAGGAGATCGCCGGTGCGCAGTGCCGTCAGGCCCAGGGTGTCGAGGATCTTGTGGGGCGGGGCGGCGAACTCCAGGTAGTCGGCGAACTCGGTGGACGACTGGAAGTCCGCCTCGGCGAAGCCGGCGCGTTCGAGGGCACGCTCGAGTGCCCGGTCCCCCTGGCGCACCAGATAGCTGGCCGACGGGACGTCCGCCTCGCGCAGGTATTCGAGCAGTTGCTTGGTCAGGGCGGCGACGAGGCCGATGTTGGTGGCGTTCCGCCGGTCGGTCAGGACCGGGGTGAGATGGGCCCGGCCCTCGGTTCCGATCATGGCGATGCCCACCGCCTCGATCGTCTGCGACCCGATGCCCGTGGGCGGCCACGGCCGCTCCGTCACGGCGAGCGCCAGGACGAGACCGTGTCCGGACAGCAGTGGTTCCAGCACCTCGGTGAAGAGGTACGGGTAGCCGTTGCGGCGGCAGAACGCCGCGAGCGCGGTCCGCGTCTTGAGGTCGGTGTCGCGGGAAACCCCCAGTCGGACCGACTCGTTGGCGGAGGAGTGGTACGTCATCGGGGGCCTCCGAGGGCGGGGGAACCGGCACTGGACATCCAACCGGCGACCGCGTACCGCGTGCCGTCGAGCACGGTCGCCACCTCGTGCATCAGGGAGGAGCGGAAGAGCAGCAGCATCCCCGGCTCGGGCACGACGACCACCCGGCGGTCGCGCAGGCGGGGGTCGGTCTCGTACACGGTGAGCGCGCCGCCGTCGAACGTCGGCAGGGCCCCGGTGGCGCGGCGGCCGTTGAGGTACAGCAGGAGCGACCAGCGGTGGGCGGCGAGCCGCGGCGGATCGTCCTTGTGGTTGGCGACGTCGCGGTGCGCGCGGAAGTAGCTGCCCTTCTCGTACGACATGAAGTACGGGCCGTAGAGGAAGTCCGCGTCCGAGTCGAACGCCGTGCGGTGGTCGTCGAAGTAGGACGCCATGCGTTCGCCGATGCGGCGCTTGTGGTCGTCGGGGAAGTGGTGGTCGAAGCAGAGGCGCAGCGAGGGGTCGAGGACCGACTCGCCGGCGCGGACGACCTGGGCCGGCTCGCGGGGTGACTCGTCCATGGCCCGGATGGCGTCGGCGCATTCGGAGGCGGAGAGGAAGCCCGGAGCCGACGCCACGTTCGGCGTCCTGAACTGGGGTCGCATGAGTACTGACGCCTCCCGGTGGGGTACGTCGCGTGGAGTGCGTCCAGACTCCTGCAAGCGGACCCGGCCCGCGGGGACCGGCGCGCCGGGCTCGCCCGTGCGGCGGAACGGGCGGCGGGAGGACGGGGGCGGGAGGACGGGGGCGGCGGGGCTGCTGAAGGGTGTTGCGAGGGCCCCCCGCGCCGTCGGCCCCTACGCGCTGTGATGAACTGGGCGGCTACTGATCATCATCGGCTGTAGGGGGAGAAATGGCGGCGGACGCAGAGGAGTTGCGCCGGGACGGGCACCTGATCGAGAGGTGGGCGATCGGGTGGATGCTCCTGTCGCTGGCGCTGTGGGGGTGGTTCGGCTACCGATACCTGATGGACGACGACAGAGGGTTCTACGAACCCACGGATGACAGCCGCGCTCTGGTGGGCATACTCGCGCTGGCGGTCGTTCCGACGATCATCACGGTGGCGACCCTCACGTACGCCCGGTTCCTGTTCCGACTGGCTCGCCGGGCCTCGTAGGGGGTGGCGCAGCAACTGCATCGCGTCGAGGGCGGCCCGCCGCGGCTTGGAAGACACCTCGGACCTGGCCGAGCGTCTCCGGGTCAGGCGCCGACATGCTCGCTCAGGCAGACGTACTGCGGGGGTTGCCCGTCGTCGAGGCTGCTGTAGTCCAGAACGGCGGGGTAGGTCAGACGCGTTCCGGGATACAGGGGTGTGCAGTCCTGCTCGGTGTCGAAGAAGACGACGGTGTACTCCCCCGGCGGTTCCTGGGTACCGGCGGGACTCACCAGGTCGCCCCCGCACTGGTAGCCGGGCGCGTTCATCAGCAGCACGGCGTCACGGGATGTGTCGCTGCCGCTGCCGCTCCCGGTCCAGGCGACGCAGTAGGAGACTCCCGGGTCACCGCCGGTGGACGGCTCGGAGATGATGTTGACCCTCTGGAGCGCGGGCGGGCCGCCGCACAGGCTGTCGATGTCCTTGACGTAGTACGGGGACCGGACGGCGCAGATGTCCTCCCTGGACTCGCAGGTCGCCGGGCCGGTGGGCAGCTTGTAGGTGACCGGTAGGCAGTCGGGGGACGACGTCTTCCCTGCCGGAGTTCCCGCTTCCTGTCCGGCCTCTGGAGCGTCTGCGGCCGGGGAGGCTGTCACCGCTTCGGGTGAGGCGGTCCGTGCTGCGGAGCGGTGGCCGGGGGCGGGCGCGGAGGCCGTGGTGCTCGCCCCGGCCCGCGTGCTGCCCGGCTTCCCGTCCCCGTCGTGTGCTGCCATCAGGTAGGTGCCGGCAGCGGCCACCGCGACAACGGTGACTGCGGCCGTGGCACCGAGCCGGGCCCGGCGGCGGGCGACCCTGCGCCGGGCCAGGGCCCAGGCCGGGTCGTCCTCTGCCGTCGACAGACCCTCCCATCCGGTCATCACCAGATCCGCCGTCAAGGTCGGAGCCTCGGCCTCCGGCCGCAGGACGTGGGTGCTCTGGGCGGCGAGGAGTACCGTGCTCCGCCCCGCCAGAGCGGCGGCGGTGGGCCGCGCTTCCGGGTCCTTGGCCAGCGCGGATGTGGCGAGGTCCAGGAGGTCGTCGGGGAGTCCGGCGAGGTCGGGGTCGGCGGACATCACCCGGGCGGCGACCGCGTCCGGTGCGCCGGTGCCGAACGGGAGGCGTCCGGTGGCGGCGTAGGCGAGCAGCGCTCCCCAGGCGAAGACGTCGGCGGCCGGGCCCACGGCGCCGGTGCGGTAGCCCTCGGGGCTGATCCAGCCGGCGGTGCCGGTCATCACGCCGGTCCGGGTGACCGAGGTGCCCTCCAGGGCGTGGGCGATGCCGAAGTCCAGTACCCGCGGTCCGTCGGGGGCCAGGATGACGTTGCCCGGCTTCACGTCGCGGTGCACCACCCCGGCTTGGTGGACGGCCGCCAGCGCGGCGGCGGTCCCGGCTGCCAGAGCGTAGAGCCGGGCCCCGGACAGCGGGCCGTGCGTGGCGATGTGTTCGGCGAGGGTGAGGCCGGGCACGTACGGGGTGGCCAGCCAGGGGTCGGCCGCGGCGGGGTCGGCGGCGAGCAGCGGCACCAGGCAGGGGCCCGTGACCCTCCGGGACAGCTCGACTTCCCGCTTGAATCGGGCCCGGAACTCGTCGTCGCCGGCCTGCGCCGGGTGGACGACCTTGACCGCCACCCGCCGGCCGCCGGGATCCAGGGCCGCGTAGACCGTTCCCATGCCGCCTGAACCCAGCCGGCCGATGACCCGGTACGGACCGATCCGGCCCGGATCACCGGGCCTCGCAGAATGAATACGCGCAGACAACAACGCCCCCCACAGGCAAGATTCACCGACCGCGCCGGTCGGACCCGCAACTGTCTCACGCCCACTGAAGGAACCTCAGCCGGGCCGACCGCGCCCTCGTTCCCCGCCTGCTCGACGTCGACGTGACGTTGGCGTCGACGGGCAGCCCGCCTGGACCGTGCGGAGCGCCGTGCGGGTTCAACCCATGCATGCCGAACGTTCCTGGACGGGCAGGGAGTTGTCACAGGTCGCCCGAGGCCATCGCGCGATCGCGTAGCGTTCGCAGGCTGATGCGGGCCCCCGCCTCGTCCTCGATACGCCATTCGTTCATGCCCTGGCAGGTTTTGGTGCCGCGGGCGACAGCGCCGGCTTCGTCGACCCGGCCGTAGGGGGTACCGCCGGTCGCATTGAGGATGATGCCGCCGTCTTCGTCGATGGTGGCCCAGTGATCGGTGGAGCGGTAGGTGAGCACGATCTGGGTGCCGGCGGTCAGGATCCGGGCGGCGACCATGCGGGCGACATCGGTGCGGCGGCGCCCGGCGACCGGTCGGCGCTGCGCGGCGGCCCGGCGGGGCTGGGCCTGCGGCTGCGGGACGCCTTCCGGCTCTCCGGCCGGGGGGACGGGCAGTCCGAGGCGCTCGGGGTTCCAGATGTGTTCGAACAGGCACAGATACAGCTCCTGGCGGGTCTGGACAACCGAGGTCATCGTCTCCCGCGGGCCGAACGGCCTGAGGACCTTGTCGAGCTTGTGGGTCTTGATGAACTCGCGCAGCAGCGGGTTTCGCTGGTCGTAGCCGGGGGCGATGATGCCCAGCAGGACGTTGCTGCGGGCGTAGTAGCCGGCCTTGTCGTGCAGGGGCAGGTCGTTGATGCTGGAGTTCTCGCGGCCCATGAGCAGTCCCAGGCCGCCCAGTTGGTTGCGGCGGCTGCGGAAGACGACGGGGTCGGCTATCTCCTTGTGCACGCGGTGGTGGTGGTTGGCCCACAGGTGCTCGATGTGGAACCGGTCGCGGTCGAGGTAGGCGAGCACGTCGTGGGGGCGCTGGCATGCCTCCTCGACGTAGGCGGTGGCCCGGGCCAACAGGTAGCGGATCTGATGGGCGTTGTTGCCGCGCAGCCCGAGCGTGACGGCGTCGCGTATCGAGCCCGGGTCCTGGGTGACGAGGTCGCCGAGGGCCGCGGCGACCTCGGCTACGGTGCGGCACCGGCGCAGAAGCGGTACGAGGGTGTCGTGGGTCAGGGCGTCGGCGTCCGCCGACTGCACCGGCAAGTCCTGTAGGACCCTCAGGGCGTACCAGCGGTCCATGTAGTCGGCGACGAGGCGGCCTTTGTGCTTGGCGTCGGAGGGCTGGTCGTCGGGGTCGATGGCGGCGAGGATGGCGACGGCCTGGCAGCCCAGTGCGTTGCGTTCGTTGAAGAGGACCGTCTCCAGGCGGTCGGCGCCCGTCTTGAGTGCGCGGCCGGCGGCGAGGAAGGGCCGAAACAGCCTGGCCGACTTCAGCAGGTCTTGTACGAAGTGCAGGAAGTTGTCGGGGTGTTCGGGTACCAGGTGCAGGCGGGCGGCGTTCTGGCGGACCCATACGTTGAGGTTGCGCTCGATCTGCCGACGGTCCTCGTCCTGGCGCTCGCGTGCGCAGCGGGCCAGCAGGAATGCCTTGATGAAGCGGGATGCGGCTGTGGAGTCCTCCCGGTCGGTGGCCAGTTCCCGCAGCATCTCCTGCCACTGGGTGTTCAGTTGGTCCTCGTTCGCTCCGACGTGGGAGAGCAGGTGGCTCTTGAGGAGGTCGACGGCGGTCAGGCGGGCGCCGCGGTCGTTCATCGTCTCGAACATCCGGTAGCCGTGGTCGGAGTCGGCCGCGCGGATCCCGACCAGGACCACCCGGTCCAGCAGCCACTCGGTGAACCGGGTCAGGTTCTCCGCGTCGAGTTCTTCCGCGAGCTGGGACTCGATCTGCCGGCTGCGTGCCCAGAGGTTCCGGCGCGAGAGCGAGTCGCCGGCGCCCGTTTCGTAGGTGCGGGCCTCGGCGACCGCTCGCAGGACCGGTTCGTGATCGGTGATGCCGAGCGAGAAGTGCGCTCCGTCGATCGTGATCACCCGGTTGAGGCGGTCGACGGCCCGGGTGTCCGCGCGCTCCTGTGCCGCAAGCCGCAGTTGCAGGAAAAGCAGGTGCAGCGTGACGAACCGCTGCTGCCCGTCGACGAGGTAGCGCCTGTTCCTGGCGGACTCGTAGTAGACGAACGGCCCCAGAAAGTACTGCGGTGCGGTGTGCGGCCGGCGCAAGTAGGACGGGTTGGCGGACCAGTTCCTGAACGACCCGCACAAATCCCGCAGCAGCGTGCGGACTTCGTCCTCACCCCAGGTGTAGTCGCGCTGGTAGTAGTCGATTTCATAGGTCACATCACGGAACAGCTCCTTCAGGCTGAAGCCCTGGGACCTGATCTCGTCCGAACCCATGACACCACTCCCCACCTGCCCGGCTGTCTGCTCATAGTCCCAACTCCCCCGCCATTGCTGTAGCCCTGGATCAAATCTGGCCGTCACTCCGCGCGGGAGTGTGGGTCGTGGGCGTCGCTGTGAAGCGGCAGAAGGCGGTAAGTCCGGTGGCTGCGGGCGGCACGGGGCGCGCCAGGTCCGCTCATTCCGGTTCATTCGCCGGTGCCGGCTCATGGTTTCGCTGGATGCGCGGGCGGGCTCGGGGTAGGCGGCCCTTCACTGTCGCGGGGGGCCATCGCCGATCGGCTCGTGGCGGACACCCTCGGATCCTCGACACCATCGGCATCCGCTCGACGCACCGAAGTCGGTAATTGCTCCAATTGACGGACATGGTCGCCGACAGACGGCCATGATGCTCTTCGCCGATGGCGGGGCGGACAGAGCGGTTCGGAAGGGACGTGGACGTGGGCGTGGGGGGCAGTGGGCGGGTCGAGGGGCTGGAGACGAGCGATCCGCGGCAGGTGGGCCGCTACCGGATCGTGGGCCGGCTGGGCGCCGGCGGGATGGGCCGGGTCTACCTCGGCCGGTCCCCGGGCGGCCGCCCGGTCGCGGTGAAGGTGGTACGGCCGGAACTGGCGGAGGAGCCCGGCTTCGCGAAGCGGTTCGCCCGTGAGGTGACCGCGGCGCGTCGGGTGAACGGATTCTTCACCGCAGCCGTGGTCGATGCCGACCCGCAGGGGGATCCGGCCTGGCTGGCGACCGCCTACATGCCGGGCCCGTCCGTGGCGGAGGCCGTCGAAACCCACGGCGCGTGGCCGGCGGCCGCGGTGCGGGCGCTGGGAGCCGGGGTGGTGGAGGCGCTGGAGGACATCCACCGGGTGGGGCTGGTGCACCGGGACCTCAAGCCGTCGAACGTGCTCCTGGCCGCTGACGGCCCCCGTGTCATCGACTTCGGGATCTCGCTGGTGAGCGAGGCCAGCGCCCTCACCGCGACCGGACTGACAGTGGGCACTCCGGGTTTCATGTCGCCCGAGCAGCTCACCAACGCCTCCGTGGGCCCGCCCAGCGATGTCTTCTCCTTGGGCGCGCTCCTGGCCTACACGGCGACCGGTCGGGGCCCCTTCGGCGAGGGCTCGGCGCACGCGCTGCTCTTCCGCATCGTCTACGAGGAACCCGACCTGAGCGGCGTCCCGGACAGCCTGAGCCCGCTCGTCGCCGCGTGCCTGGCCAAGAAGCCCGAGGACCGGCCCGGCCTGGACGCCCTTCTGCACCAGCTCGCCTTCGACGAGTACGACGCCGCCGGGTGGCTGCCGACGGCCGTCGCCGCGGACCTGGCAGACCGCGGTGAGGCACACGCCGCCTTCCCGCCACCGACCGCATCCCCGGGTGATGTGCCGGTTCCTGCCCGACCGGCGCAGTCGCCCCTGCCACGGGTGCCGACCTCTCCCGCACCGCAGTGGCCACCGACCGAACTTGACGATCCGTCGGTTCGGCGTCCACCGCCGGAGGGGCGGTCCGTCCACAGCGCACCCACCTCGACCGCTCCGTCCTCCTCGTCTCGTGCCCGTGCCCGTGCTGCGTCGGCCGGCGCCGCGGAAGGGCCCGTCCCGGCAACTGGCCGGCTGCACGCCCTGGCCCCCGGCCTCTACTGTCTCCTGCCGGCCCTCGCGTGGCTGATCGGATGGAAGTCCAAGCTCTACATCGACCCCGACGACCCCTATGCGCTCTGGAGCGAGAACACCGCCATCACCCTGGTCATCGCGCTCGTCGGCATCGCTCTGATGCTCCACGCCGAGACCACGGCCCGCCTGCTCCCCCCGGGACAGAGCCGCACGCTGCGCATCCTGGGCTGGAGCCTGGCGGTCACCGTGAGCGTCTGGATCCTCAAGGTGCTCTTCCTGAGCCTGCTGGCCCTCCCCCTGGCCATCGCCATCCTGGTGACCACCACGACGATGCGCTACAAGCGCAGACGGCGAACCCGGGCGGCGGCGCGGTGACTTTCGCACTACGTGGTGCCGGACAACTTCTCCCCGCACAGGCACGCCGAAGTCCGCACCTGGGCCGCAGACCGCCGCACCCATGCCGAACAGAACGCCGCCATCGCCGCATCCATCCGCCAGCGCAACGCCCACGCCGAACAGGTCACCAGGGCACGACGCCGCTGTCGTCGAACAGCCGGCCGGTCGGGCCGTCGTCCGGCAAGGTCGCCAGCCGGACGGCGATCGCCGCGCCCTGCTCGGGGGTCTGCGTCCCGCTGAATCCGTTGAGGTCGGTGGCCACGTAACCGGGGCAGGCGTTGTTGATCAGGACGTTGGTGCCGCTCAGCTCCTTGGCGTACTGGATGGTGAGGGCGTTGAGGTAGGTCTTCGTCGGCGCGTACGCCCCGCTGATTCCCCCGAGATCCACACCGGGCGTGGTCTGGAGTGTCAGGGAGCCGACGTGGCTGGACTGGTTGACGATCCGCGGGTGCGCCGAACGGTGCAGCAGGGGCAGCATCGCGTTGGTGACCCTGATGACACCGAGGACGTTGGTCTCCAGCAGTCGCCGCACGGTCTCGAGGTCGATGGTCGTCGGTTCCTCCGGCCGGCCGCCGGCAACGCCGGCGTTGTTGACCAGTACGTCCAGCCGTCCTGCCCGCTCCTCGATCAGTTGGACCGCGGCGGCGACGCTCCCGGCGTCGGTCACGTCCAAGGGCACGCCGAACGCGTCAGCACCGGCCGCACGCAACTTCGCCACGGCGTCCTTCCGGCGCTGCTCGTCCCGGGCGCCGACACCGACACTCCAGCCCCGCGCACCGAGCCCGGCCGCGATCTCATACCCGATTCCCTTGTTCGCACCAGTGACCAGCGCGATCGTCTTCTCGCTCATGAAAGCGAGCATGCCTGCGCTGCCGCCGGGCACCAACACCCTCTCGGTAGTGCAGCGATACCCGAGCGGTATCGATCAGCCGTCTGCCGTCCTAACCTGGGCTGATGGAGATACGCGAGCTGCGGTACTTCGTCGCCGTCGCCGAGGAGTTGCACTTCGGCAAGGCTGCCCAGCGCCTCGGGATAGCCCAGCCCCCACTGTCCCGGACGATCACACAGCTCGAGCGGCGGCTCGGAATCACACTGCTGGAACGCAACAGCCGCAAGGTCACGCTCACCGAGGCCGGAGCCGTGCTGCTGGCCGAAGGACGCGAGATCCTCAGCGCGGTGACCGCGGCTGAGCGGCGTACCCGACGGGCCGCCACGGCACACCCCAGCCTTGTGCTCGCCGTCAAGTCCGGCACCGGTGGCGAGCTGCTGACGAAACTGCTCGACGCCTACGCCGCAGAACCCGGCGCAGTCACCGTCGATCTGCTGATCTGCGAGGCACACCAGCACCGGCAACTGCTGCGGGAGGGACAAGCCGACGTGGCTCTTCTGCACCTGCCCTTCGACTCGGCAGCCGGGCTCGACACCGAGACCCTGTACACCGAGGGACAGGTCGCGATCCTGCCGGCCTCACACCCGCTCGCCATCCGCTCCCAGGTCCGGATGGCCGACGTCACCACACTGCCCGAGCTCCCGCCGGCCCGCTGGCCCGGTCCTGACGGCAGCTACCCGGAAGGACCGGGCGCGGAGATACGGAACCTGACACAGCTCTTCCAGCTCATCGCGCTGGGCCGTACCACCGTGGTCGTTCCCGAGTCCGCCGCTGCTGACCTGCGCCGGGACCTCGCCGCGGTGCGAGTCCTGGACGCTCCGCCGGTGACAACGGTGATCGCCTGGCCGCCGCAGAGCCGCCTTCGTGCAGTTGCCGACCTGGTCCGCGTTGCAACACTCCTTTGAAGCCGGATAAGGAGGGCGGCCGCCCCCGACGACAGCCTCGATCAACTGGCAGCTCAACGCCGCTGCCTCAGCAGGGCAGTGTCCCTGACGGTCTGCTGCCCTGGAGACAGTCCGCTGACCGCCGGACGGCGCATCGATTGCCCCAGCCAACGCTGCGAGACCAGCCACTAGTTCTTCTGCAGGGTGCGGGTGACACCCGCGATGACGGCTGTCGTCAGCATCCAGCCGAAGGCGATCAGCAAGTAGGCCAACCATTGGAGGTCATCGTTCAACCAGTACCACCCCGTGTGCAGGTGCGCGACGACCGGGCCCGTCGGCGGCATCGAGGTCCAGGCCGGCGGCCTTGACCTGCGCGCGCACGTCCTGCGGCATTGCCGCGTCCCGGCGGTGTCCCGGCGGCGCAGCGCTCGACGAGCTGGCGGTGCGATTGCGCCCAGCCCAGGCGTCCGCCGGTGCGATCCGGGCCGCCAGGTCTCGCGCCCAGTGCCGCAGTGTCAGCCCACGGGGTCCGGAGGCTGTCAGGCCTCGACGAGTTCGTCCGCGAGGAACTCCTCCACGAACTTCCGTGCCCGACGGTCGAATTCGGTGTACTGCGCCTCCCGCTCGGCGCCGGCGACCGCTTCGCCGACCAGCAGATTGCCCCCGGCGTCGATGCGCTGCGGTCGCTCCTCCGCATCCAGGAGCAGGGCTACGGTGGAGCGGGAGAAGCCGCAGTAGTAGGCGATGCCGTCGCTCAGGTTGGCCTCAAGGACGGACTGCATCGACTCCGCGACGGGGTCGTCGGCGGTGGCGCCGGCCAGGGCCAGCCACAGCATGCGCTTGCCCGCCAGGCGGGGCGTGCTGCGACCGTAGGCGAAACCGTAGTTCCATACGCGGTCGATCCATCCCTTGAGAACGGCGGGCACGCTCTGCCAGTACACCGGGAAGACGGCGACGACGACATCGGCGTGGAGGATCCGCCGCATGTGGGCGTGCGTCTCGTCCGAGTACGGCTTCTCGCGGTTGCCCCAGTCCGGCTGGTCCTCCACGTTCATCCGCGGGTCGAACCCCTCGGCGTGCAGGTCGAGCAGGTCGATGCGGTATCCGGCGGCCTCGAGCTGGGCAGCCGCGCGGCGGGCGGTGTGGGCGGTGAGGGAATCGCTGCGGTGGTGCGCGACGACCACGAGGGCCGTCCTGGCGTCGCTGCTGTGCTGCGGCACGGTGTCTCCCGAGGGCTCGATCTGTTCGGTGAGTCCAGTACAGCCGCGGCACCGTAGATGATCCATGGGAGAAACTCTCCAGGACATAGGAGATCGTCTACGATTGTGCTGTGGATCCTCTGAGTTCACTGCTGAGCGGCATCCGGGCCGAGGGCTCGGTCGTCAGCCATGCCGTCCTGACTGCGCCCTGGAGTATCACCTTCACCGACGCCGCCCCGCTCACCATGGTCAGCGTGCTGCGCGGGGGCGGCACGCTCCTGCTGGCCGACGGCACCGAGCGGGCGATCGGCGCGGGCGACACGGCCGTCGTCCAGGGCCCCGCGCGGTTCCGCCTCGCGGACGAGCCCGCCACGGTCCACCGCCCCCACACCGCGTACGAGATCGCCTGCTTCACCGCGGACGCCGCGTGCACCGGCGAGGAACTCGACGGCATCCACTGGGGCACCGGCCCGGAGGGGGCGACCGCGCTGATCGTGGGCGCCTACCGCGCCTCGGGGCACCGCCACGAACGGCTTCTGCGTGCCCTGCCGCCCGTCCTGGTCGTCTCCGAGGACGCCGAGGTCTGCGCCTGGCTGGAGAACTCCGCCGCCGACGCCGCCCGGCTCTCCGCCGGTTCGCAGGCGCTGATGGACCGGCTCCTCGACTGGACTCTGGTCTGCACGCTGCGCACCTGGTTCGACCGGGCGGGCGCCGACGCGCCCGGCTGGTACCGCGGCCTCACCGACCCGGTCCTCGCCCCCGCCCTGCACGCCTTCCACGGGCGGCCCGCCGAGAGCTGGACGGTCGCGTCGCTGGCAGCTCAAGCCGGCGTCTCCCGGGCGCTGTTCGCCCGGCGCTTCACCGAACTGATGGGCCGTCCGCCCCTCACCTACCTCACCGAGTGCCGCATGGACGACGCCGCGGCGCTCCTGGCCGACACCGACCTCAGCATCGCCCAGATCGCCAGGACCGTCGGCTACGCCGATGCCTTCGGCTTCAGCGCCGCCTTCAAACGCCACAAGGGCCTCAGCCCCAGCACGTTCCGCACCACGGCGGCGTGAGTCAGGCACGCGATGTGGGTCGTCTTCAGGCTCCCGTTGCGGGGGCGGTTCGGCATGGTCTCGGTCTGGCTTGGTCGTGGGGGCCAGGGGAGCGCCGCCCCACCTGTTTCGAGGCACAGTGCGGCTTCTTTCCCGTCATCGGTTCTCCTGTGCTGCCGCGCCGTCGCGACCGCGGCGGTCCTGTGCGCCAAATGGGTCCCGGTTCCGTCCGGCTCAGCAGATCCGAGGGCTGTCACGGGCGGGCCGTTGGTGGCAGCGGTGCGCCTCGCTGCCCGCCGCACGGGTTGAGCCGCGTGACCTCTCCCAGGCCGTGACGTTGAGAAAAACATGATCACTAAGGGTGTCTTCTCAACAGCTCTGTCCCTCACCGTGCTGGCTGCGGCCACGGCCCTGGGCGCGGGCGTCGCCGTGGCCGACGACGGCGACGCGGCCCTCGACAACACCACGCTCCTGGGCCCGGTCGTCACCCCCGTCTTTGCTCCCGGACTGGCAACCAACGCGGCGCAGAACGTCCCTGCCACCCTCTGCGCCGTCTCCTCCCCCATCCTCGGAGTGCTGGGCGGGCCCGGGGCGACGAACTGCGAGGCTGTCGCGCAGAACGGCTGACAGCACCACCCGACACTGCCCTCTGGTCACCGACAGGCCCGAGCGGGGAACGCGTGCTGGGGCAATCGGCCGGCAGGAGCCAAGCAGACCGACAGCCCGCGCGAATGGCACGCGCCGAAGTGCTCCTGACCACCACGGCAGAGGCACCGCGCAGACCACCCGGATGTGCAACCTCCCCACGGGCAGCCTCCGCGGGGAGGTCGGGCACCGCAGACGGGACGGTCGGCCACAGCCGCGCGAAGCAATTGCGCGTCCCCCTCTTCCCCGGCGGCTGCCCCAAGCACCGTGTACACCACCTCGGCTCGTCGGGTGGATGTGCGCCTCAGGTCTCGAGTGACAGCCCAGGTCCGTCAGAGGACGACTGGCCGGCGCACCTGAGCCCTGCCCGGGACCTCTTCATCGCCACAGGTGAGGCGGAACTCCACGCAGTCATCGACCAGGCTCTGCTCCTCACCAACGCTGGAGCGGTGAGCGGTGAGCGGTGAGCGGTGAGCGGCATCCTCGCGGTGCTGGCCCAAGCCGAGACTGCAGCCGCGCGGCGCCGTCGAAGGCGACAGACCTTCGAAACCACGGCGCTGCTCTGAGAGCCGCCGCAGGGCAGGAGCCCACCACGGCGTGGGGATGGTCATCCGGTGGCGTCCCAGGCCGGTTCGTCGCCGGGAGCGGCGCGTTGCTCGTGCTCGGACCGGGCGGCTTCGAGCAGGCGGCGCCAGGATGTGACCAGTGGGCGCCGTCGCAGCAGGGAGCGGCGTTCCCGCTCGGTCATGCCGCCCCAGATCCCGTGCTCGATGCGGTGATCGAGGGCGTGCGCGAGGCATTCGGTGCGCACCGGGCAGCCGGTGCAGATGGTTTTGGCCCGGTTCTGGGCCGCACCTTCGGCGAACAGCTCCTCCGGATCAGCGGTCCGGCAGAGCGCTCGCGCACCCCAGGTGTCCTGATCGTCCTCGCCCATCTCGACGCCGCCCTCTCCCCCGGTCCGGCCCGACGTCGGCCTCCCCTGGGCCGACGCAGGCCGAAACGTTACGGCACACCGGCAGGGGTATGGAACGCCGTCGGTGTGGTGGCAATCCCTTCGGGTGAAGGGGCCTTGACGAAGACCCTGTGCCTCGTGGGGTGGCTCAGCCAGTGGCCGAAGAGCCAGGCATCGCCGACAGCGACGCCTCACCCGTCAGGACACTCCCGGGGACTTCAGCAGAACCAGGCCGATGCTCCCGCGGACTCGGTCCCAGCTCCGAGCCAGGCCAGGCCCTGTATGTGCGGCTTGGCCCCTGCCGAGCAGCAGGTGGTGTCCACCTACGCGGAGAGCGACGGCACCACCTGGACCGAGGCCGCCCCGGAGTCCGGCGCGGTGCACCAGCGGGCCGTTGGCAAGCGCATCCGCAGCAAGGCAAGGTCAGACGTCTGGCCGCAGAACAACGGCGCCGCCTGACGTCCGGGCGCCTCGAGCTCGGCCTGAGCAGCACGATGCACAAACCCCGCTGTGGAAACCGGCTTTGGGGAGGGTTGTCACAGCTAGGAACCCCGCGCCGTCCGCGCGTACGCGCTGTAATGGACTGGGTTACTGACCACCATCGGCCGTAGGGGGACAAATGGCGGCGGACGCAGAGGTGTTGCGCCGAGACGGGCACCAGATGTGGCGGCCCTCCCCTGCGCCCGGGTCCTGTTCCGCCTGGCCCGCCGGGCCTCGTAGGCGGCAGCGACCCCACGCGTCGAGGACGGCGTGCCGCGATGCAAGAGCTGCATCGACGTGACCGGCGGGTCTTTCGACCTCAGTGGCGCTTTCGGAGTGCATGACCCTTCACCCGCGTCTTGCTCGTGGAGCCAGGTGTGCTGAGAGACTGCCTGTCCATGAGTGGACATGAGAGCGGGCAACGTGGCGTCGGTGCGGGTGTGACCTTCGGGTTACTGGCTGCGTGGGCAGCGCACGATGCGGAGGAAGTGGCCTTGGTGCCGCGGTGGACGCGTACTCAGGTGCCCGAGCTGCGGGAACGTTTTCCGCAGGTACCGGATCGGATATGGCGGCGTCTGGAGTCCATCGACGCGCACGAGTTCGCGACCGCCGTCGCCGGAATGGCCTTCGTGGTGACCGCAGCGGCCGCCGACGGGTACCGCACCGGCGGGCGGTCCGCCTTCTATCAGGGGGCCCTCAACGGATTTGGGCTCCATGGTCTGGTGCATCTGGCTCAGGCCGCCGTGATCCGCGGGTACACGCCGGGCTCGGTCACGTCCCCGTTGGTGGTCATTCCCTTCGCGCTCTGGGCCCGCGGCCGGCTGCGGCGGGCTGGGGTGCTGCGCCGGAGTCGTCCCCGCGACGTCGTGCAGGGCCTTGCGTTGGCCGCGGCTGCCACGGTCGCGACGCACGCGATGGCGAGGCGGACTGTCGGCCAAAACCGAACGCCACCTCGAACTTGACCGCCTGAACGAGGATTCAATGCACCGTGAACGCGGCCCTCGCCTGATCATGTGCTCCGACCAAGGTGCACTGATGAAAACGAAGGCCCTAAGGGTGAGTCTGCTGCCGGACGCCGGTCCCGAGCCAGCGTCCTGACTGGTCGAAGCCGGGGCGTCTGGGGCCCGGCGCATCAAGGCGAAGGCGGCCGAGGCCGTCGCCCTGTCCAAGCTGCACTCGGTGGCCCAGGTCGACCGGGCCTGGGGGCACCTTCGCGGTCACCTGCCGCTTCGCGGATTCCCGAGCCATGCCCATCAACCGTCATCCGGTTGCACCGGGTGATCCGGGCCGCGAACCTGGTCGACGCCAGCCATCAGGAAGAGGAACTGCGGTTCCTGCAAGGACGGTTACGCCGGGAAGCTGCGCGGCGCCAGACCCGTCCTGACAAGTCGTGAAGATGCCGATGAGGGAGGCAGCCATGTCTTCGGCGTGACGTCCGAGCAAAGGTCGCCGGAGGCCTGACCGGCATCGAGGTTCGTGGTGATGGCCGTCAGTGGCTCGGTTCGGCTCTGCGCATGGGTGCTTTCGCGCGACGCGATCATCGCAAGCAGTCTGTCGGGCGGGCCGTGCTTGGTCGTGGTCGAGTCCGCGACCAAGTCCATCCAGAGCCGCATTGCCGTGGTCGGGGTTAGCTGGGCGAGCAGCTCTTGAGCACGGCTCGTCAGCCGCATCAACTGGCCGCCGCGGTAGAGCCTGTCGATGCCGTCCCCTGTGTCCGCCTGCTCGAGAGTCATGGCGGGCCTCCGTTTCTCACAGAACTCACAGCGAACCTACTTTCCACCCGCCTTGCACAGCAGGCCAGTTCAGAGGTCACCCGATCGTGCCTCAAGCCCGCGCGGAGCGCTGCAATGCCGCGGATTCCTCCAGCGCCGCCGTGAGGTACTTCGCCGACGCCCCGGCGCCTCCTTCGGCGACCTGTGTCGGGGTGCCGGCGGCGACCACGGTGCCGCCGGCCTCGCCCGCTCCGGGGCCGAGGTCGATGACGTGGTCGGACGCGGCGACGACGCGCATGTCCAGGGCGACCATGACGACGGTGTTGCCCGCGTCGACGAGGGTTTGCAGATGGGTGACGAGGCGGTCGGCGTCGGCGCAGTGCAGGCCCGAGGTAGGTTCGTCGAGGACGTAGAGGGTGTCTCCGCGCTGAGCGCGCTGGAGTTCGCTGGCGAGCTTGACGCGCTGGGCCTCTCCGCCGGAGAGCTCGGTGGCGGGCTGTCCGAGCCGCAGGTAGCCGAGTCCGACGTCGATCAGCGCGGACAGGGACCGCATGATCTCTTCCTCGCCGGTGAAGAACGCGTGGGCCTCCTCCACGCTCATCGCGAGGATCTGGGCGATGTTCCGGTCGTGCCAGGTGATCTCCAGGGTGCTGGCTTTGTAGCGGGTGCCGTGGCAGTCGGGGCACTCGGTGTAGACGGAGGGGAGGAAGAGGAGTTCGACCATGACCGAGCCCTCGCCCTCGCAGGTCGGGCACCGGCCGCTGGTCACGTTGAAGGAGAACCGGCCGGGCTTGTAGCCGCGGGAGCGTGCTTCGGGTGTCTGCGCGAAGCGGCTGCGGACGTGGTCGAACAGGCCCGTGTAGGTGGCCACGTTGGAGCGGGGCGTGCGGCCGATGGGCTTCTGGTCGATGCTGACCACGCGGCGTACGCCGGCCAGGTCCCCCTTGAGGGTGCCCTCGAGTCTGTCGGGGGAATCGGCCAGGAGCAGTTCGTCGTCCTCGGGTGCCTCGTCGATGGGCACGGCCTGCCCCAGGCGCTCGGCGAGGAGCGCGGGCAGTGCCTGGCTGACCAGGCTCGACTTGCCCGATCCGGACACGCCGGTCACGGCGGTGAGGGCGCCCATGGGGATCGACACCGACACGTCCCGGAGGTTGTTGCGGGTGACGCCGTCGAGCTCGATCCATCCGCGGGGCCGGCGCGGCACGTGCGGGGCGAGACCGCTGCCGCCGAAGAGGTATCCGCGGGTGACCGATTCCTCGACGTCGGCGAGGCCGTCGGTCGGGCCGCTGTAGAGGATGCGGCCGCCGCGCTCGCCCGCGCCGGGGCCGATGTCGACGAGCCAGTCGGCGTGCCGCATCACGTCGACGGAGTGCTCGACGATGAACAGGCTGTTGCCCCGGCGCTTGAGTCCGTCGAGGATGCCGAGCAGCGCGGTCACGTCCTGCGGGTGGAGGCCCGCCGAGGGCTCGTCGAGCACGTAGACGACGCCGAAGAGATCCGAGGAGAGCTGGGTGGCCAGGCGCAGGCGCTGGAGTTCGCCGCCCGAGAGTGTGGGCGTGGTGCGGTCCAGGGAGAGGTAGCCGAGCCCCAGGTCGATGACGGGGCGCAGGCGGTCGAGCAGTTCCGCGCCGAGGCGTGCCGTCGTGGCCAGCTTCTCGGCCGAGCGGTTCGGGGTGCGGCGTACGTCGGGCGCGGCCGCGTGGGCGGATCCGCCGGCCGCGACGCGCTGCTGTACGGCCTGACGGCGCGCGTCGGCGTGGAGAGCCCCGCCGCCGGGTGTCGCCGTATCGCCGGAGGCGGCGCCTGCCTGCTGCGAGGCGTCCGCGACGGCCCTGTCCAGCAGTGAGGCCAGTTCCCGCAGCGGCAGGCCCGAGAAGTCGGCGATGTCGAGCCCCTCGAAGGTCACGGACAGGGCTTCGGGCTTGAGCCGTTTGCCGTGGCAGGACGGGCACGGGGCGACGTCGAGGAACTGGGCGACGCGGCGCTTCATCGAGGCGCTCTTGGTGTTGGCGAAGGTGTGGAGCACGTAGCGGCGCGCCCCGACGAACGCGCCCTGGTAGCTCGGCTCGACGCCTTCCTCGACGGCGGCGCGCGCCTCGGAGAGGGTGAGTCTGGAGTGGACGGGGACGGAGGGGGTCTCGTCGGTGTAGAGGATCCAGTCCCGGTCCTTCTTCGGCAGATCCTTCCAGGGGACGTCGACGTCGTAGCCGAGTGCGACGAGGACGTCGCGCAGTTGGTGGCCGTGCCAGGCCGTCGGCCAGGAGGCGATCGCGCGCTCGCGGATGGTGAGGGTGGGGTCGGGCACCATCTTCCGCTCGGTCACCTCGTACACGCGGCCGATGCCGTGGCACCGCGGGCAGGCTCCCTCGACGGTGTTGGCGGAGAAGTCCTCGGCGTAGAGCATCGGCTGGTCGTCCGGGTAGTCGCCGGCGCGCGAGTAGAGCATGCGCACCAGGGACGAGAGCGTGGTGATGCTGCCCACCGAGGAGCGGGCGCTGCGTCCTCCGCGCTGCTGTTGCAGGGCGACGGCCGGGGGCATCCCGGTGATCGAGTCGACGTCGGGGACGCCGGCCTGGTCGATCAGCCGTCTGGCGTACGGGGCCACCGACTCCAGGTAGCGCCGCTGCGACTCCGCGTAGAGGGTGCCGAAGGCGAGGGAGGACTTGCCCGACCCCGAGACGCCGGTGAAGACCACCGTCGCGTCACGCGGGACCGTCAGGTCGACTCCCTTGAGGTTGTGCTCGCGGGCGCCCCTCACCCGGACGTCGGCCTGGACGGGCGAGGGTTCCTGGGAAGCGGGCGCCGGTGCGTCGGTCATGTCTCCAAGCTAACAACGCGCGGACCTGCGCAGACGGAGATGACGTGCCGATTCGCAAGCTTGGCGCGCCGTGTGAGTGCGTTGGCACTCAGGGCATAACGGGTGCGGCGCCTGCCTGCCTACGTTGAGAGCGGCCGAGGTCGCAGAGCGGCCCGAATGACCATCGACACTCCTGCGGGCGAGTCCCGCGGACCAGCGGAGGAGATCGTCATGGCAAGCAGCAACCGCGCCGTCGTCTTCCGGAATGCGAAGGACATGCGTGTCGAGTCTCTGGACTTCCCGAAGCTTCGGATGCCGAACGGGAGGAAGGCTCCGCACGGGGTCGTCCTCAGGATCGTCGCCACCAACATCTGCGGGAGCGACCTGCACATCTACCGCGGGTCCTTCCCGGTGCCCGAGGGAATGGTGATGGGGCACGAGATGACCGGGGAGGTCATCGAGGTCGGCCCCGACGTCGAGTTCCTCGGCGAGGGCGACCTCGTCTCCGTCTCGTTCAACGTCGCCTGCGGCCGCTGCCGCAACTGCCGGGCGCGCCGCACCGACGTGTGCGAGACCACGAACACCGCCGTGCCCTGCGGGGCGTACGGCTTCAACCTGGGCGACTGGACCGGCGGCCAGGCCGAGTACCTGTTCGTCCCGTACGCCGATTTCCAGCTTCTGCGCTTCCCGGACCGGGACCAGGCCCTGGCGAAGATCCGTGACCTGGCCCTGCTCTCGGACATCCTGCCCACCGCGTTCCACGGGCTGATGGAGCCCGGTGCCAAGCCGGGCTCGACCGTGTACCTCGCCGGGGCCGGTCCGGTCGGCCGCTGCGGCGCGGCGGCGGCGCGCCTCCTCGGGGCGTCCTGCATCATCGTCGGCGACTACCACAAGGACCGCCTGGAGCTGATGAGGAGGAACGGCTGCGAGACGATCGACCTGAACCAGGACGCGGCGCTCACCGACCAGATCGAAGCCATCCTGGGCGAACCCACGGTCGACTGCGCGGTCGACCACGTCGGCACCGAGGCGCACGGCATCGGCCGCGAGGCCGAGGACATGAACCCGGCCCACGCCATCAACCAGGTGATCGACGCCACCCGCGCGGGCGGGGCCACCGGAGTCATCGGCGTCTACAGCCCCGACCCGCTCGCGAAGTCGAAGGCCGAGCAAGAGGGAACGTACCCGATCGACTTCGGCAAGGCGTGGATCAAGTCGCCGCGGATCTCCGCCGGGCAGGCACCGATCATGCATTACAACCGCGAGCTGATGATGGCGATCCTGTGGGACCGCATGCCCTACTTGAGCGCCATGCTCAACACCAAGGTGATCAGCCTCGACGACGCCCCCGACGCCTACGCGACCTTCGACACGGGAGTGTCCGAGAAGTTCGTCATCGACCCGCACGGCCTCATTCCCGCCTGAGCGACGCCGCTCCGGCCCGCGGTCCCCTGTCGGGGAGACCGCGGGCCGGACCCCTGCCTGGCCTGCGGATCAGTCGACGTAAGAGCCGGACGAACCCTGCGGCGTACGCTGGGACAGGACGCCGTGCGCCTCGGGCGGATCGCGGCGCGGAGCAGCCACGAGGAGGGCAGGGCGATGGCATCGGACGGCGTGACGCTGCCGCGCCTGACGTCCTTCTCCACCCGTCGCGCCCCGCGCGGCAACGAGGTCGACTACTGGCGTCAGGCCAGGCGGCAGGCCTACGTGTCGGTCAGGACGGACCCGGTCGGCGGCGCGTTCGGCGGCGAGATCCGGCTGGGCCGGTACGCGGATTTCCGTCTGTCCACCAAGCGGGCCCGGCCCGAGCAGGTCCGGCGCTCCGCGAGCGACATCGCGCAGGGCCGGGAGGACGAGGAGTACCTGTACCTCGTGTTCCAGTTGAGCGGGACCTTGCTCGTCGAACAGGCGGGACGTCGTACGCTCGCGACGCCCCGCTCACTCGTGATCTACGACAGTGCCGTGCCGTTCTCCCTGTCCACGAAGGAGAACTACGAGCAGGTCGTCCTCGAACTGCCCGCCGACAAGGCGTTCTCGCTGGCCGGCGTGAGCCGCAGCAACGACCTGCTCGCCAGGGCGTTCGACTGTGACGGGGCGGTGGGCGCGGTGGCGGCGTTCTTCGTGAACCTCGCGCAAAGCCAGGGCGGGGACCTCCCCGGCGCGCACCGCCTCGAGCCCCAGGCGACCGCGCTGGGAACCTCCCTCATCGGTCTGATCGCCCCCGGTCAGCGCGGGATGCCCGAGTCGCTGCGCCGCGGCGAGGCGCTGGCCTACATGCGCGCGCATCTCGCGGACCCCGATCTGGACGCCGAGGGCATCGCCGCGGGCCTGCACGTCTCCCGCCGCACCCTGTTCCGCCTCTTCGAGGGCACGGGCGAGTCCGCCATGGGGCGCCTGCGGTCCCTGCGGCTCGAGCGCGCCCGGGTGATGCTGCGGACGCAGCCGGGCAAGCGGATCTCCACGATCGCGCAGGAGACGGGCTTCTCCAGCTCGGTGCAGTTCTACCGCGCCTTCCGCGCGGTGGCCGGCATGACCCCCAGCGAGTACCGGGAGGCCGGCATCACGGAAGGACCGGCCGCCGCCCCGCTCGTCCCGGGCCTGGAGACATGACGTCCCCGGGCGCGCCTGCGGACGGCGAAGGGACGGGCGGACCCATGGGGCAGGACCGGCTGGACGCCACACTGGCACGGATCGCCCGGATCCCCTTCCGCGCCAAGTTCCACCTCCGCCCGCGCGAGCGCGAATACGTCGCCCTCCGGGGCATGGACGCCGTACGGCGGCACGCTCGTGAGCTCATCGACACCCGCCTCGCCCCGGCCCGCCCGGCGAAGGACGGCAGGCAGACCCCCTGGGGAGGGCACCCCGTCTTCCGAGCCCAGCACGCCACGGCGACCTGCTGCCGCACCTGCCTTCAGATCAACCACGGGATCGCCAAGGGCCACGAACTCGGCCAGCGGGAGCGGGAGTTCGTCGTCGCCCTCATCTGCCGCTGGATCGAGAAGGAGTGCCGGGCCGGCCCGGCATCGCTTCCGGCTCCTTCTCCGGGCCTGTTCTGAATCCCCGGCACACGCGCGACGACGTCAGCACAGGCCGGCCCGGGTGGCAAGGGCGGCTGCGGCGGCTCGGGAGGTGACGCCGAGCTTGTGGTAGATCCGGCTGGTGTGGAATGCGAGAACTGCTCGGGCGACGGCACCATCAAGATCGAGATGGACTTCCTCCCTGACGTCTACGTCCCGTGCGAGGTCTGCCGCGGCGCACGCTACATCCGGCTCGGACAGCCGGCGACCACCCTCTCCGGCGGCGAGGCCCAACACCTCAAACTCGCCGCCGAACTCCAGAAGCGGTCCACCGGGCACACCGTGTACGTCCTGGACGAACCGACCACCGGCCTGCACTTCGAAGACATCCGCAGACTGCTGAAGGTTCTCTCCGGCCTCGCGGACAAAGGCAACACGGTCATCGTCACACCGGTGCGTTCCTGCGCGACATCCTTGCCTCCCACCGCGCACGCCGCGGCTGACGTCGCGAGCGTCTTGAGCTGCGGCTCGCCTCCTGACCCTACTGTCGGTGGCCGATGCGACCATCCCCCACGGACGAACGAGGAGAGAAATGGGCACCTGGGACATCGGCCCCTTTGACAACGACACGGCTGCCGACTTCGGAGGTGACCTGGACGAGGCAGCACTGGAGGAACGCGAAGCCATGGTCCGCGGCGCACTCCGACGGTCCGCTGACTCCGCGGACTTCCTGGATGCCGACGACGGCGAGCGAGCGGTGGCCGCGGCCGCGCTGGTCGCTGCTCAGCACCCGGATGGGGAACCGACATGTGCGAACTACGGGCCGTCGGAGCCCCTGCCAGAGATGCCCGCAGACCTTCAACCGCTCGCCGTCGACGCTCTGGACCAAGTAGCCTCCGAGCGGTCCGTACTTGCCGAACTCTGAGACGACGCTGCGAACGGCTCGAAGTGGCGCCAGGACATCACCCGCCTTCGCGACGTCCTTGACCCTCCGCTTCCTCCGCAAGAGGAGGCCCTCTTCGACGTCTGAGCGATCACCCACTGTTGCGGGTCACAGAGGGTGGACCCTGGCCTGAATCGCGACCCCCGGGGGGCCGGCGGCGGAGCAGTTCGGTCCCCTCATTCGGCCGATGTCATGTCGCAGTCTCAGGCGTTCGTGGCGGTTTGCAGGGAGTGGGCCAGGTTCTGGTGGGCGCGGGCGAGGACGACGGCGGTGACGATGAGGATGACGTCGAGAAGGGCGAGGGAGGCGAGCGGGGGCAGCCGGACAGCGGCGACGCCGGCCAGGACGCAGGCGCTACAGGCGAGGAGGCGTTCGGTCCAGGCTCCGTGAGCGGTGGCGCGGAAGAACCATCCGGTGGCCGCGAGGTAGAGCGCGGGGCCACCGAAGAGGAGCAGGGCGAGGGTGGGGGATCCGTGGCCGAGGGGGTGGGCGATGACGAGTTCGCTGCCGACCGCGAGCGCCACCAGAGCGGTCAGCACTACGTAGGCGCTGTTCACGCCCAGCCGTACCGAGCGCACGGGGTCGGTGGTGATGGCGACGGTGGTGAAGACGTCCTCGCCGCCGCCGAAGTAGGCCGCCCACAGGCACACCAGTGCGGTGAAGACGCCGGCGGCAGCCAGCACGCTGGGGACGTCGACGGGGGCGTCGGTCATCACGCGTCCGGCGGTGAGAACCGTCTCGCCGAGCAGGATGATGAAGAACAGCCGCAGTCGCTCGATCATGTGCTCGGCGTCGAAGGCGAGTTCCTGGCTGCTGAGCGTGCGGCCGGGCAGCGGGTGTGCGAGCCAGGTGCCGGTGAGGTCGACCAGGGCGGCGGCGGCCCACCACCACAGACGGGGTCCAGAGTCTGCTGCGGCACCGACGATCCACAGCGGAGCGGACACCGCCATCCAGAACAGGGTGCGGCGGAAATGCTCGCGCAGTGCGTCTGTGCGGCCGGCCAGGGCCGTCACGGCGCCCGCGAAGAACAGGATGAGCAACAGCGGGACGACGAAGGCCCAGGCCCGGTCGTCGAATGCGTGGGCGATCGCGGCGTTCATGAACAGCCCGAGGCCCATGACGATCACGATCATCCATCGTGTGACGGAGCGGTGCACGTCGAGCAGCGTCGCTTCGTAGCTGGTGTAGGCCCATGTGCCGAACACGGCGACCAGCAGCACCACTGTTTCCGCAGCGCCCCGCCAGGTGAGGTGTTCCAGGAGGTGGTGGGAGAGCTGCGAGACGGCGAAGACGAAGACGAGGTCGTAGAAGAGCTCCAGGGGGGACACCGGTCGACGCGGTCTGAGCGACTCGGGCACGCTGCTCATGATCGTGGTCTCCTACGTCGTGGCTGCGGGCAGGTCGGCTCGCCTGCGTCGCTCAGGGGCGGGGCGGCGTCACCGGCCGAGGTGCTTCTTGTAGAACGGAATCAGGTGATCCAGGGCGATCTTGACCGGTTCGGGCCGGTCGTACAGGTCGTAGTGGGAGAAGCCCTCCGCCACGACCAGCTCCTTGTCCTTCGATGCCGCACGCCGGTAGATCTCCAGGCCGTCCCGGTAGGCGCCGAACGCGCCGGGCCTGTCGCCGACGACGACGCACAGCGGCCGTGTCAGGAGAACCTCGGCGCGGTGGAACGCGTCCCAGCCGATCGCGGACCCCTGCCGGGAGAACAGTCCCTCGGTGCGGCCGCCGGGCTTCTCGCCGCGCGCGGTGCGGTAGTAGTCGGTGGCTTCGGTCAGGTCGAGTTCGGTCAGGCCCTGCTCTTCGGCCGCCTCGGGAGACGCCGGCAGGTACTGGGTCACCCGCCGCTCTTCTCCCCGTGCCTCGGCGGTCCGCTGCCCGGCGACGGCGTCGAGGGCGCCGACGGGGTCGTAGCCGCTGAAGGATTCATGCATGAGACGCCCGAAGTTCACGCCCGTCACGCTGCCGACGGCCTTGATGCGGCGGTCGGTCATGGTGGCGTTGATCGCGTAGCCGCCGCCACCGCACACGCCGATGACACCGATGCGGTCGGCGTCGACGTAGGGCAGCGTCACCAGGTGGTCGATGACGTAGCTGATGTCCTGGGCCCGGAAGACCGGGTCCTCGATCGACCGGGGCTCGCCGCCACTGGCGCCCTGGAAGCTGGCGTCGAAGGCGATGACGACGAATCCCTCGTCCGCCAGCGCCGTTCCGTAGACGTTGCCGGCCGTCTGCTCCTTGCACGAGCCGATGGGGTGAACGCTGACGATCGCGGGGTACGTCCTGCTCTCGTCGAAGCCCGGCGGGAGGTGGATGTCGGCGGCCAGGTCCCAGGCGAGCGCCTTGACGGTCACATGCTTGACGTTGTCGGTCATGAGTGTGGCTCCTCGTCATGAAGCGGGTCCGCGGCCGGTGGCGGGGCCACTCGGCCGCGGATCCGGTCAGCCCTTGCTGACGGGCTCGCCCGTCAGGTGCTCCCGGAAGAACGGGGCGGCCCGGGAGATGGCATGGTCGACGTACTCGGGCACGTCGTAGAAGGCCATGTGTGTGCCGCCTTCGACGACCTGGAGCTGCTTGGGGCTGCGGACGCGGCCGTGCAGTTCGGTGGACATCCACAGCGATCCGGCCTCTCTGCCGGCCACGATGAGGATCGGCTGGACGAGCAGGTCCTCGACCATGTGGAAGGCGTCGAAGGTGAAGATCCGCGAGACGCTCTTGGTGAAGAGGAACTTGTTCTTGGCGTTGGGGTGCTGGGCGCGCGGGGTGAGGTAGTAGTCGCCGGCCTCGACCAGGTCGCGCGGGGTGTTCTCGTCCGGCTCCGGCGGGACGTAGGGCAGATAGGTCGGGTCGGCGCCCTTCGTGGACTCGGCGGTCCGCTGTTCGGCGAGGGCCTGGAGGGTGGGGACGGCGGCCGCGTCGGAGTCGGTGCCGTACCAGCCGCGGCGGAACGAGGTGCCGATGTTGACGGCGCTGACGGTGGTGAGGGCCTTGATCCGGTAGTCGGTCATCGCGGCGTTGACGCTGTAGCCGCCGCCGGCGCAGACGCCCAGGGTGCCGATGCGCTCGGGATCGACGTAGTCGAGGGTCTGCATGTAGTCGACGGCCGCGCGGACGTCGTCGACGCGGGCGTAGGGGTCCTCCAGGTGGTGGGGCTCGCCGCCGCTGTCGCCCTGGAAGGAGGCGTCGAAGGCGAGGGCGACGAAGCCCTGCTCGGCGAGCTTGCTCGCGTACAGGCCGGCGGCCTGCTCCTTCACGCCGCCACCGGGGTGGACGACGACGACGGCCGCGTGGCTGCCGTTCGGGTCGAAGCCGTCGGGCAGGTGGAGGTTGCCCGCCATGGTGATCTGGCCGTTGGGGAAAGTGATGGCTTCCATCATCTGCTCCTGCTGGTGGTGTGTGCGGTGCGGTGTCAGTGGGTGCGCGGGCGCGCGAGGTCGTCCCTGACGCGGT
Source organism: Streptomyces sp. CAI-85 (assembly GCF_013363615.1). Taxonomy (NCBI): domain Bacteria; kingdom Bacillati; phylum Actinomycetota; class Actinomycetes; order Kitasatosporales; family Streptomycetaceae; genus Streptomyces; species Streptomyces sp. CAI-85. The sequence goes on from NZ_JAANNX010000023.1 coordinate 87,120, forward strand.
CCGGTTCGGCGTCCAGGGGCAGGTTGGCGGTGTCCTCCACGGCGTCGAGGGCACTGGACGCGTCCGGCCGGGCTTCGGAGAACAGGGCGGTGAAGTCCTTGGTGGCCGGGCCGGGACCGGAGAAGACCTCGAAGGTCTTGCCGATCGCCGCGTCGTCCAGCAGCGCCTCGGCCAGGAGGCCGGCGAGGGCTTCGCGGCTCACCCCGTCCTCGCCCGTGTCCCCTTGCTCGATCCGAAGGTGCGGCCCGACCGCGCCGGCGTCCAGCCACCCCGGGCGCACGATCGTGTACGGGGCGCCGCTGAGCCGGACGAGCCGCTCGGAACGGCGTTTCCAGTCCAGGGCGTGGCCTCCGGCGTTGAAAGGATGGTCGCGACGGGTGACGAAGATCGTCGTTTGCAGGACGATCCGGGGCCGACGCTCCCCGAACGCGCGCAGGACGTTCGAGACGCCGCCGTAGTCGATGCGTTCGAAGGACTCGGGACGGGAGTCGTCGTCCGAGCCGTGGACGAAGATCACCGCGTCGACGTCCCCGACCGCCTCCGTGAGGGTGTCCGGCGCCGTGAGGTCACCGACGACTACCTCAGTGCCCGGCGCCAGCTCCTCGCGGGCGCGGGACTCGCTGCGGGCGAGCGCCACGGGTGTGAGACCGCGGGCGGTCACCGCGGCGACGACGTGCCGGCCGGTGCGGCCGGTGGCCCCGACGACGAGTACACGATCGATGGAGGGCACGAGGGGTTCAGCTCCTTCTTCGCCTCAGGAGTCGATGACGGACATTCCGGCTTCGTCGTGACGCTCCCCGGCCGCAGGGGTCAGACGGTTGAGCCGGTCGAGCTGCGCGGCGGTGAGTTCGACGCGGTCGGCGGCGGTGTTCTCCTCGACGCGCGTGACCCGCTTGGTACCGGGGATGGGGGCGATGTCGTCGCCCTGGGCGAGGAGCCAGGCCAGGGCGATCTGCGCCGGTGTCGCGCCCGCCTCCGACGCGACGGCCTCGACCTCGTCGACGATCCGCAGATTGCGCTGGAAGTTCTCGCCGATGAACCGCGGATTGATCCTGCGCCAGTCGTCCGCGGCGAAATCCTCGGTGGAACGGATCTGGCCCGTGAGGAAGCCGTGGCCGAGGGGCGAGTAGGGGACGAAGCCGATGCCCAGCTCACGCAGCAGGGGCAGCAGCTCGGCCTCCGGGTCGCGGCTCCACAAGGAGTACTCCGTCTGGAGCGCGGCGACGGGGTGAACGGCGTGGGCGCGGCGGATCGTCGCCGGGCCGGCCTCGGACAGGCCGATGTGCCGGATCTTGCCCTCGGTGACGAGCTCGGCCAGAGCGCCGACCGTCTCCTCGATCGGGGTGTCCGGGTCGACCCGGTGCTGGTAGTACAGGTCGATGTGGTCGGTGCCCAGTCGGCGCAGCGAGCCCTCGACGGCGGTACGGATGCTTGCGGGGCTGCTGTCCAGTCCCGGGCGGCCGGTGTAGGAGATACCGCCGAACTTCGTGGCCAGCACGACCCGGTCCCGGCGGCCCTTCACCGCACGGCCGACCAGCTCCTCATTGGTGTAGGGGCCGTATTTCTCCGCGGTGTCGATGTGGGTGACGCCCAGGTCCAGCGCGCGATGGACGGTACGGACGGCCTCGGCGTCGTCACTGCCGGCGCCGGTGTAATAGGCGGACATCGACATGGCACCGAGGCCGATACGCGAGACCTCGAGTCCGCCGAGACTGATGTGCTTCATAAGGAGGATGGCTCCGTTTTCCCTGTCGGTCCAAAGCGGGTGGGGCGGCCGGTGAGTGTCGGACCTGTACGGAAGGTCTCGACTCGGAATTCATGGAAATGCGCGATATCCGCCTCTCCGGCGTTCTTCTCACGGCCACAGGAAGACACTCGCACGCGCCGGGTTCCTCTACCAGAGGAGAGTTTCATCCTGGGAGGAATCCATCCAGGGATAAAAATATCCCTGCCATCGCGGTTGCACGCCGGGTAAGACTGGGGACCATGAGCAGTGGTGCGAGCCCCGATGAACTGGGGGCCTTCCTGAAGGCACGCCGGGCCGACCTGAGCCCGCGAACGGTCGGCCTGCCCGAGGGCGGAGGCCGGCGGCGGGTCCGCGGGCTGCGCCGCGAGGAGGTCGCCGCCCTGGCCGCGATCAGCACGGACTACTACACCCGCCTCGAACAGGGCCGCATGCAGGCATCGGCGCCGGTGCTGAACACACTGGCACGCGTGCTGCACCTGGACGACGACCAGCGCACCTATATGTTCCAGCTCGCCGGGCGCCTCTCGGACCGGCCGGCACGCCGCACCGTCCAGAGAGCACAGCCCCGGCTCCAGCGACTGCTCGACGACCTGGCCACGACTCCGGGAATCATTCTCGGCCGCCGCATGGACATTCTCGCGTGGAATCCGCTCGCGTCCGCTCTCGTCACCGATTTCGCGAGTGTCCCGGAGAAGCACCGGAACTATATACGCCTGGTTTTCACAGACCCGCACATGCGGAATCTGTATGCCGACTGGAGCGACGTCGCCCACACCTGCGTGGCCCAGTTGCGCATGGAGGCGGCCCGCGATCCGGAGAATCCGCGGCTCACCTCGCTCGTCGGCGAGCTGTCGGTCCAGGACAGTGATTTCCGCCGCTGGTGGGCCGCCCACCACGTCGCGGTGCGCGGCGTCGGGACGAAGACGCTCAGACACCCGGTCGTCGGCGAGCTGACTCTCGACTGGGACACCCTCGCCTCCACCACCGACACCGACCAGCAGCTCGTGGTCTGGTCCGCCGAACCCGGCTCCCCCTCCCACGACGCTCTGCGCATCCTCGCCTCCTGGGCGGACGCCACGGCCTCGGAACCCACCGGCAGCACCACCGACACCGACCGCTCGCTGCCCGGCTGACCCGAACCGCTGCCACACTGGAACCATGAGCGGCGGCCACGGCGACCCGAAAGAACTGGGCACCTTCCTCAAGGCGCGCCGGGCCGAGCTGGAGCCCCTCCAGGTGGGGCTGCCCGACACCGGACCGCAGCGGAGGGTGGCGGGCCTGCGCCGCGAGGAGGCCGCCCAGCTCGCCGCCATCAGCACCGACTACTACACCCGTGTCGAACAGGGCCGCATGCAGGCGTCCGTCCCCGTCCTGGAGGCGATCGCCCGGGCCCTGCGCCTCACCGACGACCAGCGCACCTACCTCTTCGAGATCGCCGACCGCCCACCCGTCGAAGCGCCCGCCCGACCGGACCGGACCGTCACCCCCCACACTCGCAGACTCCTCGACCAGTTGACCGAGTCACCCGCCCTCGTCCTGTCCGACACCATGGACGTCCTCGCCTGGAACAGGCTCGCCGCAGCCCTCCTCGTCGACTTCGGACAAGTCCCCCAAGAGGACCGCAACTACGTCTGGCTGCTGTTCAACGACCCCGTCCTGCGCGCCCTGTACGACGACTGGGAGACCGGCGCACACGCGTGCGTGGCCTACCTGCGCATGCACACCGCGCGCCGCCCGGACGACCCCGGCCTCCTGCGTCTCCTGGAGAGGATGGCGCAGCACGCCGATTTCCGGCGCTGGTGGCAGACACGTGAGGTCGCGGTCCAGGGCACCGGCAGCAAGGTCTTCCACCATCCGGTCGCCGGCACCCTCGTCCTCGACTGGGACACCATGACCAGCTCGACCGGCCCCCGACAGCACGTCGTCATCTGGACAGCAGAGTCCGGCAGCCCCTCGGAAGAAGGACTCCACCGACTGGCGGCGGCCGCGGCACGAGCGGCGGGCGGGTCTCTCAACATGTCGTCTGCGAACGCCCCCAGGTGATCGTCGCCGTGCCGTGCCGCGGAGTATCAGAAGAATGGCCTCGCAGGAGACCCTCCCGACGGCGTGGTGGCAGTCGCGCGTCATCTCCGCCGAGGCCGCCCCGGGTGGGACCCTGCGGGACGCAGGGGGACCTTGGGCTTGAGCAGCGCCAGGCGGATGGTGTCGAGTGGTCACCGTGACCTCGAACTCGTCGTCGGCGAACGGCAACTGTGGCAGCGCGGCGAGCCGCACGTCAGCCTCCGGGACTGACAGCGCTGCCTGGGCGACCATGCCGGGGTCGGCGTCCGCCCACGCTCGCCGTTCAGACTCATCGAACGCCGTCTGCACCACTCGCCCTCTTCCCGGAACAACGTTCATCGGCACGTGCCCGGGTGGTCTTCGATGGCGCGGGCTATGAGGTCGTGGATCATGAACTGGCCGGGTTCGCAGTTCTCCTTGAGGCGGGGGAGGGTGTCGGGGCCGAACCAGTCGTAGGCGTCGTGCTTGGACCATTCCAGTTCGGGGTGGTCGAGGTCGCCGTCGACCTCGACGAGGTAGTCGGCCTCGTGACGCAGGCCGCCGCCGTCGTCGTCCCCCGTCCAGGTCGTGGTGCCGAGGAACCGCCGCACGTGGGTCAGGCGCCAGCCGGTCTCCTCCTCGACTTCACGTGCGAGGGCCTCCAGGAGCGTCTCGCCCTCCTCGACGTGACCGCCCACGATGTCCCAGGTCCCGGGAAACAGGCGACGGTCCTCGCTGCGCTTCTGGGCGAAGGCACGGCCCTCCCGATTGAGGATGACGGCGCCGACGGTCCAGACCTCGTCCGTGCCGGGGGTGGGCACCTCGACATCGTGGTTGACGATGAACGAGTGTTCGTGAGTGGGCATGACCGATACCGTAGAGCTGGCCCTTCCGCCGCCGCGCCGCCGTGATACGCCGCATCAGCCGATCCACGAACCAGGAACCGCACCATGAGTTGGGACAACCACCGCGTCGTCATCACCGCCGCCGGCCGGGACTTCGGGCGAACCCTGGCCATCCGCCTCGCGGACCTCGGCGCCGAGGTCTTCCTCTCGGCACGCCAACTCGCCGCCGCCCGACGGGTTCGCGACGAGATCCGTGATCGCGGCCATCAGCGGGTGCACGCCTTCGCCTGCGACCTGACGGACCCCGCCTCCATCCGAGACTTCGTTTCCGGCGTCGCGGAGCACACGGACCGCGTCGACGTACTCATCAATAATGGCTCTCGTTACCTCACCGGGCCGGACCTGTTGTCGGCGACCGACGACGACGTCGTCGACACCATCGCCTCCGGCGCCACCGGCACCGTCCTGACCACGAAGAGCTTCCTCCCCCTCCTGCTCAACTCGGACAAACCCGATGTCGTGACGATGGTCTCCGCATGCGGAACACCGGGCCACCACCGGTCGGACGCGCACGACGCCTTCTACGCGGCCAAGAGCGCGCAGGCGGGGTTCACCGAAATCCTCTCCCGGCGCCTGCGCCCTCAAGGAGTCCGGGTGATCTCGCTCTACCCGCCCGACTTCGACAACCCCGACCCGCTCTCCGAGGAGTGGGTGACCACTTCGCGCGAAGCCGAGAACGCCCTCACCGCGCAGTCCCTCGTCGAGTGCATCCTCTTCGCCGTCTCCCAGCCTCGCGACTGCTTCATCAAGGCGTTTCACTTCGAGCAGGTCTGAGCTGCGCAGCCCCTGACCGTGGTGTCGGCCAGGCTCACCTCGGTCCAGGAGAGTCTGATCGGCGCTCGATCGCCGGGGTGACCGTGCGTACGCTGCATCACTACGACAAGGCGGGGCTGCTCTCGCCCAGTGATCGCGGCCGTGCCCGGTACCGGGTCTACAGTGAGGCCGACCTGGTCCATCTCCAGCAGATCCTCTTCTACCGCGAACTCAGCTTCCCTCTCGACGAGATCGCCGTGATCTTCAAGGATCCGCAGGTGAGCCCTCTGGAGCAACTCCGGGCCTGGCAGCGGTAGTTGAACGAGGAGATCGCCCGGCATCAGCGACTGGCCGAGGTGGCGGAACGGGCCATCGAGGTCCAGAAGACCGGGGTGCCCCTGACTCCCCAGGAGCGCTTCGAGGTGTTCGGTGAGGTTGCCTTCGACCTGAGTTACGCCACCGAGGCGGAGCTGAAGTGGGCGCACTCCGACGGACAGCGCGAGGCGATGGCGCGCGCGGACGCCCACACCAAGGAGGACTGGCGTCGGCTCATGGGCGAAGCCGCCGCCTGACGTGCGGAGTTGCTCGCCGCCTTCGACGACAGGGAGCCGAGCTGCGGCGAGCGGGCCATGGACCTCGCCGAGGAACACCGCCTGCACATCGCACGCTGGTTCACCGCCTGCCCTCCCGACATGCATCGGCGCATCGCCGACGACTTCGTCGCCGACCCCCGCGCCTTCGCTCTGGTCGTACCGCCCTCGCAGCAACGCCCGGGCCTGGCCGCCTACATGCGTCAGGCGGTCTACACCAACGCTGCCCGCCGCGCAGACACCATCACCAACGGTGAGGAGAACCGGTGAGGATCATGATCGCCGCGGCCGGATCACGCGGCGACGTCGCGCCATACACGGGCCTGGGAGTCGAACTGAGCCGGGCCGGCTACGACGTCACCCTCGCCGCCACCGAGACGTTCGCGCCCCTCGCACGTGAGGCGGGGCTGGAGTTCCGGAGTCTGCCCGCGGACACGCGGGGGCACGGCGAGGTCACCGGCAGACGTGACTTGATGCGGGCCGCCTCAGCCTTCATCACCGAACTGAGTCAGGGCTTCGCCGACGCGGTGGACAAGGGCACGGACCTGCTCCTGCTGTCGACCACCACGGCACCCCTAGGCTGGCACCTCACCGAGGCCACCGGCACACCGAGCCTCGGTGTGTACCTCCAGCCCACCGCGCCGACCGGCGACTTCCCACCCGTCGTGACCGGCGGTCGCGCAGTTGCGCCACCGCCTCGCCCTCCCCCGATGCTCCGCTTTCGAGATGCGCCGACGACAGGAACAGGCGAACTGGCCCATCCTGTACGGCTTCAGCACGGCCCTGGTGCCCCGCCCCTCCGACTGGCGCCCCGGCCTGGACGTCGTAGGCAACTGGTGGCCTCACCACGATCCGGCCGGCCGGCTGCCTGCCGGCCTTGAGGACTTTCTGTCCGCCGGGCCCCGGCCCGTCCTCGTCGGCTTCGGGAGCATGGCGTCCGGTGACGGAGAGCGACTGAGCGAGGTCGCGGTGCGGGCCCTGCGGCGTGCCGGGCTGCGCGGCATTCTCCAAGCCGGGAGTGCAGGACTCGCCGCCGAGGGGGACGATCTGCTCGCCGTCGGAGACGTACCGCACGCCCTGCTGTTTCCGCGGCTGGCCGCAGTGGTCCACCACGGCGGGGCCGGCGCCTCCGCCGCCGTCACCGTGCCGGTCACCGCGGATCAGCCGTTCTGGGCGAGGCGACTCGCCGCGCTCGGCGCCGCCGCCGAACCGATCCCCTTCCGGTCCCTCACCGCCGAGGAGCTCGCCGACTCCCTTCCCCAAGTGGTGAAGCGGCAGGCATACAGTCGAGCCGCCGCGAGAGCGGCACACCATATGGCGATCGAGAACGGAGCACGGCAGACGCTCGAAACCGTCCGGCGGCTGACCGGCGGATGACGTCGATACGTCGAGCTGCGATGAGGACCTAATCCGCTTGCGGACCGCGGCGGCCGCTGTTACGTTTTCGGCGGCCGTGCGAGAGAACAAGGAGGTGGTACCCGTGAACGTATTCACGTGGGTGCTCTCCTCCGGGGTCACGGTCGGGCGATAGGTCGTCGTCCGGGAGCGCCGTTCCAGCGCATTCCCGAAAGGCACGACCATGCATGTCACTTCCCAACTGCGGCTTGACGACAATGTCCTTGAGCGCAAGTTCACCCTCGGTGAGATCCCCGGCATTCTGTGGACGCCCGCTTCCGCTTCTGACGGCGCACCGGTCCCGCTGATCCTGCTGGGCCACCCTCCGCTCGGGCTGCACAGGATGTACCCCCGACTCGTGGCACGGGCTCGGCACGCCGCGGCGGACGGTTTCGCCGCGGCCACCATCGAGCTCCCCGGGAGCGGTGACCGGCCCCACTGGCCGGCCGCCGAACAGGCGCGCGCCGACATGCGTCGGGCCGTGGAGGCCGGCGAGGCGGTCAGTGACGAGATCATCGACGCCCTCGTCCTCCCGCTCGTCGAGAAGGCCGTCCCGGAGTGGCAGGCCGCGCTGGACGCCCTGCTGAAGCTGCCCGAGATCGGCGGCCCTGTCGGCTACTCGGGAGGCGTGATCTCCATCGGTGTCCGCCTGGCGAGGGTCGATCCGCGCATCGTGGCCGCCGGCCTCTTCGCCGGGAGTTTCGTACCTCGCGCCATGTACGAGGAGGCCCGGCACGTCACCATTCCCCTGCACGTCTTGCTCCAGTGGGACGACGAAGGCAACGACCGGCAGGCAGCCCTGAACCTGTTCGACGCCTTCGGCTCCAAGGAGAAGTCCCTGCACGCCAACATGGGCGGACACGCGGGCGTTCCGCAGTACGCGGGAGACAGCGCGGCCCAGTTCTTCACCCGCCACCTCAAGTGAGACCAGGAGGCCGAGCGATGCGGCTTGGGCCCTTGCCGACTCGGCAAGGGCCCAGCCCGGCGCGGTCCGGTTGACGGTCCCCCTGCCCTCAACGTGCGGTACAGCTCGATCGGGTATCGGGGGAATCTGCGGAAGACGTGCCCGGTCGAAAGGTGACTTGTTCTCCGGTGAAGTGCGCGTTCAGACCGCTTGGCGTGCTGGTGACCGATCGGAGGTGGAGGCCGTCGGGAATGTTGCGCAGTTGAATGGGTTCAGCGAGAACCCTGTCGAGCAGGGCTCTGCCCGCAGCCGGAAGATCACCTTGAGTGATGCTGACATCGGTGAAAGCGATGCGGTTGGCGGAGACCGCTGAGACGGCCGCGCTCACCGTGACCTCGCCGCTGAACGGCAGGACGAGCTGTGCCCTGATCCTGCCCGGCTCGCCGTCTTCTGCGATCTCGAGGCCGAGTGCGTCCGACACGGCCTCGAACGACAGGAACGCCGTCGCGTCCACGGCCCGTGCGTGAGCCTGATCGGCCCCGCCGGAGGTCCGCAACTGGTCCAGCCCGACAGTGAGTCTGGTCACCGGCAGCGGTCGGCTGGTGCCGCAGGCAGGTATGTCCTGGGCGGTGATGTCCACGTGCCGCAGCGTGCCGGAAGCGAGCTGCGGCAGGACGGGGAAGCCGCGCACCGTGACCGACGGGCGCTCTGGAGTACGCATCCCCTGCTGAAATGCTTCGGCCGTACGGCTCTCCACGCGACTCGCCGCGATTCGGTCGACGATGCCGGCCGTCGCCGCCACCGTGACCAGACAGGTGGCGGCGACCATGACGGCCCTGCGACGCATCCTCCGGGGTGGAGGGTTGACGGGCGCGAAGTCGTCGCCGGGCTCAGGCCAGTGTCCGAAGCTGCCGTCAGGGTGGTACGGGTTCATGGTTCTCTTTCCGCAGGGGGCTGGTGGTACCGGAGGCTCAAGCCCTCTCCGTCAGCCGGTTGCGTCGGCCCGCGCGAGGTCGAGGGCGATGTCGGTGATCATGTCCTCCTGGCCGCCGACCATCTTGCGGCGGCCGGCCTCGACGAGGATCGCCCGGGTGTCGAGGCCGTGTCGGTGGGCGGCGGTCTCGGCGTGGCGCAGGAAGCTGGAGTAGACGCCCGCGTAGCCGAGGGTGAGGGTCT